>JAGQPF010000667.1 GCA_020426845.1 Planctomycetales bacterium | reverse complement strand
CCCGTCCAGACTTCAAATCCTCGGAGGATGGCATCCTGCCAAACGGCTGAGTTCGCCCCCAACGGGTCGAGGCGTTGATACAAAGCGCTCGACGCACCCGCCACTTCCGTCCCGTCGGGCACAAAACTGATCGTCAGATTCGGAGCCGACCAGGCGAGCCCCTCGCTGTCGAACAGCTCGCGCGTCTCCAACGATTCCAGCTGCAGCCTTCGCGCAGGTCTTCGTTTGGAGCGGGATGGTCGTGGCCGCCGTCGCATCAATGAATTCCAATGTTTCGTGTAAACCGTGAAGTGTCTATACAGTAGTCACTTTTGCGGATTTGTTCCGCCAAAAAACGCCGAATTTTTGCGGGGCAACTACTGTGCCTGCCTGCAAAAGCTAAACGAGATTTAATCTGTGCACCATGGCAACTGGAGTTGCGCACACAACCTCGCTCCAGAGAGGGTAGGGGTGGCAAAAGAGTTACCGCATCTGGATGAAAAGTTTTCCGGCCTACCAGCGGATTTCATCCACATTGATCTGCAACAGCCGCAGCTTGGTCCTCAGTGTGGCGCGACTGATTCCGAGAATCCTTGCTGCCTGCAGCTGGTTGCCCTGAGTGTGGCGGAGCACTGCCATCAGCAGGTGCCGATCCGTTTGACGCCCGGCTTCCTCGTACAGATTGCCTGAGCCGGCCTCGATGCGGGTCGCGATGAATCTGTCCCACTGTTGCAGTTGGAACTCATCGTTCCCGATGCTCGCCGGCGCTTGCTCGGCGCCCGGCAGCAGGGTTGGGGGCAGGAATTCGGGCAGCAGCACGGGACTCGCGGCGCGCAGCAGCGTCTGCTTGAGGACACTTTGCAGTTCTCGGACATTGCCGGGCCAATCGTGGCTCGCGAGCCTTGCGAACGTGGCTTCGGGGATATCGGTCACCTCCTTGCCCAAGTCGCGGGCAAAGGTGCGAACGAAGTGCTCAATCAGGCGTCGCAGGTCGTCGCCACGCTCGCGCAGCGGCGGCAAATGGATCGAGAACACGCTGAGCCGGAAGTAGAGGTCCTCGCGAAACTCGCCCGCTGCCACCATCTCTTCCAGGTTGCGATTCGTGGCCGCGATCAGTCGCACATCGGTGCGGATTGTCTCGTTGCCGCCGAGCCGCTCGAATCGCTGCTCATCCAGCAGCCGCAAGATCTTGGCCTGTGTGGTCGGACTCATGTCTCCCACTTCGTCCAAGAACATCGTGCCGCCCGAGCACTGCTCGAACTTCCCGATTCGAGTTTGGCTGGCTCCGGTGAAGGCGCCACGTTCGTGCCCGAAGAGCTCGCTCTCCAGGATCGCGTCCGGAATGGCTGCGCAGTTGACCGGCAAGAAGGACGCGTTGGCGCGCTGGCTGTGATGATAGATGGCTCGTGCGACCAACTCCTTGCCGGTGCCGCTTTCGCCGGTGATCAGCACGTTCACATCCTGCGCGGCCACGCGGCCAATGTTCTTGTAGATGACGTTCATGGCCGGACTGCGTCCGACGAGGATGTCCGTCTCGCCGTCCCAATCGGACGCGTCGCGATTGAACACGGGGGCCACGCTTTGTGCGCGAGCCACTGCGAGCGCCCCGTGCACGACTCGACGCAGCTCGTCCAGCTCCAGTGGTTTAAACAGGTAGTCGTACGCGCCTCGCTTCGTGGCTTCAATCGCCATTTCGGCGGTGCCATGGCCGGTGATAAAGACAACGGGAGTCTTGGTGCTGTGATCGCGAATCGAAGCGTAGACATCCAGCCCGGACATGTCGGGCAGATTGACATCCAAGATGATTACATCCGGGCGTTGCTCGCGTGCGACGGCGATGGCGTCGTCGCCGCAATCTGCTGTGAGCAGCCGCAGCTCGTCGTGCCCCAGCGCGCGGCGGAAGGCGTGCAGGATCGCCGGCTCGTCGTCGACGATCAGCAGTTTCGGCAGAGTTTTCTCGAGCACGGACATCGTCGGGCAGCAGTTAATGACTTGGAAACACGAACCTTCATCGTGTGGAAGTGTTGCGATTGCTGGTTCAGGTGTTCTTCAACGGAGTTCTCGGGAGCTCCAGGACAAAGTTGGCGCCGCCGTCTCCGCTCTCCACAAGGATAGAGCCGCCATGGGCTTCGGCAATGCGGCGGCAGTTGACGAGGCCGAGCCCGACGCCGGTCGCCTTGCTGGTGACGAAAGGCTGAAACAAGCGAGGCCGGATCTCCGGCGCAATGCCGGGCCCCGTGTCGCGGACGGAAATTCGCACTTTGTCCTCCGTCGGCTCGATGCGAATCTCCATCTCCCCGCCCCGTGGCATCGCATCCAGCGAATTGCTACAGAGATTGAGCAGCACTTGGACCAGACACTCGGGATCGGCGTGAACGGTGACGGGAGAGGAGGGTTGTGTCAATTGCAGTCGCACGGACTGATTTTGTGCCCGCGGCTTTATCAACGACAGCACTTGATTGGCCGGAGCCGCCGGGTCCACCCATTGGCGCTCGGGCGCACGAGGTCGTGCGAAGTCGAGAAACGCCTGCAGCGACCGCTCCATGCGGCGGATCTCGTCCTCCACGATCTGCAGGTCTTCCGCCAATGCCGAGTCTGGCTCAACTGTTTGCCGATGGCTCTGCACGAGCAATTTGACCGAGGTCAATGGATTCCGCAGCTCATGGGCCACCCCCGCAGCCATTTGGGCGACGACGGCCAGTTTTTCATTGGCCGCAGCCCAGCGCAAGGGCCCGATCACCACCCACCAGATCAACGGCCCGGCGACCAATGTCAGCAAGCAGGAGTCGACCATCGCCTCGACTCCCGCGTTCGCCGCACTGGGAAGCAGCTTCGGGAGCACAATCATGACGCCTGCCTCCGCTGCAAACATGACCGCCAACAGCTTGAGGAAGACTTCCAGAGGCGACGTGTTGGGCGGCACGATGGCGCGTGTCGCGGTGGGTTTCGGCATGCGGAGCTCGCTGGGACATGAGAAATGCACTCGGAATGCACTCTTATCGACTTTCCAACAATACTTGCGCCGCTTCGAGCAATCGCCGTGTCTCCGGCCGTTGGCGGATCTTCGCCAAATCGGGATCGCTGAGCGCAATTCGGAACAGGGAAGAACGATCCCGTAGCGATCGGGCCAGCCACTGAATGGCCCGTGTCGTCTCCGTGTGCTCGTCATCAACCAGCAACGCGTGAATGCAGGCGATGCGGTAGGACACATCCGGATCGTCCCCGGCCCGGGCCGCGGCCTCCGCGTCCGCGATCGCTGCCTCCCGCCGGCCAAGTCTCGCCAGCAGCACGCCCCGGTTGGCGTGCGCGAGTTCGGCTCGCGGCGAATGCTCCACGAGTTCGCTCATCGGCTCAATGGCGTCGGCGGGCTGCTCCATGGGCCCCGACAGCACGTGTGCCATGTTTTGCAGCGCTGGTTCGGAGGCGGGGTTGATTCGCAAGGCTTCGCGAAAGTCGCTGAGAGCGCCTCGGGGGTCATCCTTGACTCTGGCGACTCCTCGCGCGATCCAGCTCGCCTCGTCCTCCGGCGTCCGCCGCAGTCCCTCGGCGAGGTCCTGGTCTGCGCCTGCTTCGTCACCAAGCTGGCGACGCAAGCGAGCGCGAAGGAAGAACACGCGAGTCGCAGTGATGCCGCCGTCGATGGCGGCGTCCAGGCTTTCCATCGCAAGTTGCGGCTGACGGAGTCCAATTCGGGCCAACGCGAGATTCAGTTGTGCGGCGAGCTCGACGGAACGGTCGGCGCCTTGGCTCAACACTTGGTCAAAGTCGTTCGCGGCATCCTTAAAGTCCCGCTGGTCCAACCGGCAGATGCCGCGCAGAAAGTAAGCGAGCGGCAGCTGCGGCTGCAGAGCGAGGCAGGTGGTGAAGCACGCTCTCGACGTG
>JAGQPF010000666.1 GCA_020426845.1 Planctomycetales bacterium | reverse complement strand
GCACGTCTCTCCGCTTCGCCTCAGCCGCCGCGGCGCGCAGGCCCTCGGGCAGCGGCAAATGGGAGTGATGCAAGTCGGCCAGCCGCGCAGCCACCTCGCGCGCTGCGCGATCCCGCAAGCTGCCGGTCCCCCGGTCGCCTGCGCTGGAGGCGTCGGTTCGAGTAGGTTCGGGTTCGTGCGGGGACGACATGGGCGGCTGCGATGAAGGAAATGAACGAGCTAAGCGAGCGGCAGTCCGGTGAGCGAGTACAGCAGCCGCGCCCAGGGAATGACCATCATGAGGGTGTAGGCCAGCGTTGCGCCTCCGCCGACGCCGCTCGTCAGCACGATGGGATAGTAGACCTCGCACCAGAGGCGAAGCTCGTGCGCCTGGCGCCGATAGGACTCGGCGGCGCGTCGCAGCGCCCGTAGCAGCTGCGACTGTTCGGCTCGCGAGCTGACCAGCCAGGCCAGCATGGGCGGCATCCGGCGGCAAGACTCGTGGCGGCCTTGGGTCTCGCCCGAGCGAATGCGTTGCGCGATTCGGTGCGCGTCGGCTGACAGTTGTTTGTCACCGACCGCGTCCGCGGCCAGCTCCAGGGAGCGATCCAGGGGCTCGTCCTGGTCGATCAACACTCCCAGCAGCTCGGCGAAGATCGCCAGGCGAACGGCTCGGTGCATCCGACCGAGCGGTCCGCCGACCCGGGCGAACCCGCCTCGCCAGGCGAGCACGAACAGAACGAGCCCGACGAGGGGCGGCAGCCACCATCCGGCAATTACGACACGCCGCGCGATGTCCAGCCAGCTGCCCGGTGCGACCGATCGGGCCTCCATCGCCGTCGGGAAGATATAGAGCAGCGAGAATAGCGTCAGTCCGTAAGCGACGCAGACAACAATCGCGGGATAGACCAGCGAGAACTGCAGGTGGCGCCGCAGCTCCACCACTTGCCGGATCGCCGAGCTCAGCTGCTCCAGCGCGAGCGGCAGCCGGCCACAGCGCACGCCCGCTTGGATGACCGAGCAATAAAACGGGGAGAACTCCGGATGGTCCGCCACCGCGTCCGCCAGCGACTTGCCGCTTTCCAACTGTGCGCCGAGCGACTTTGCCAACCGCGAGGTGGGGCCGGTCATGTCGGCGCCGAACCCCAACAAGCCGTCACTGAGCGGCACGCCGCAACGGGTTAGTCCCGCGATCTCGTCGGTCAGGGCAAGCAGCTGCTCGTCGAAGTTTTTTGCAATGTCGCCCATGAGCGGTCGGGGCCGGACGCCGTGAAGGGGGAATGCCAGGCGTCAACCCCCTGATGGTTGGCATCGGCTGACGGCATCATTGACAAGGGATGAGGAGAATGTGTCGATTGTATCAACTTGCGCCTCAAGATCGCAGCAACACTGCAGGAGTTCTCTGGCGGCCGCACTAGCTCACAGGCCGTTGCGACCCGAGAAATCGCCGCAAACATAAGCGACATAAGGGGTTGCGGAGGTTTTGCCGGATTGGGCAACCCTACTTGCACTGTTGGTGGGCGCGTCTATAATTCATTACTGCATTTTGATCGTTACGGCGACGTAACACAAAAAGAGCGCGGGTGTAGCTCAGTTGGCAGAGCACAACGTTGCCAACGTTGTTGTCGTGGGTTCGAATCCCATCACCCGCTCTTTTTTTATTTCTTGACGGAAAGGTTACCGATGAGCGACGCCTCCACAGAACCAGTTGGCACTGACCAAGAAGTGGAGCAAGAGTCCAAATCCCTTTCTCTGGACGTCAAGATTGACGAGCCGGGCACTTGCCAGCGGCATGTCACGGTCACTATTCCGCGGGAGGAGATCAACCGTTACTACGAAGAAACGGTTGACGAGCTGGTCCCGAAGGCGGAAGTCCCCGGTTTTCGTCCGGGCAAGGCTCCCAAAAAGCTGGTCGCCGCTCGCTTCAAGCAGCAGGTGATGGAGCAAGTCAAGGGCGGCTTGCTGATGGACAGCATGCAGCAAGTCACGGAAACGGCCGAATTTTCCGCGATTAGCGAGCCCGATTTGGACTACAACGCGGTCACGCTGCCGGAAGACGGCCCGATGACCTTTGAGTTCGATATCGAGGTCCGGCCTCAATTCGATGTTCCCAAGTGGGAAGGTCTCAAGCTGACTCGCCAGACGCGCGAATTGGACGATGAGGCGGTGGACTCGCATCTGGCGAACATCCTGCGGCGCTACGGCGACAACATCGAAGTCGAAGAAGCGGCCGCGGACGATATTGTCGAGCTTTCCATCGATTTCAAACGCGACGGGAAGACCATCTCGAAGGTGGAAGAGATCGACGTTGCGGTCCGCCCCAAATTGAGTTTCGGCAACGCCGAACTGGAGGGCTTCGACGAGCTCGCCATCGGTGCGAAGAAGGGCGCCAAGCTGACGGCCAAGTTGACGCTAAGCGACCAGGACTCCGACGAGTCGCTGCAGGGCGCCGAGGTGGATGCCGAGATCACCGTCAATTCCATCATGCGACGCGAATTGCCGAAGCTCACGGCTGCCTTTTTGGATCAGCTGGGCGGCTTCGAGACCGAAGAAGAGCTCCGCGAGGTCGTGCGGGACGAGCTTGAGCGTCAGTTCCGCTATCACCAACAACGGCGGATGCGGGAGCAGATCTCGGCCGAACTGACCAAAGGCGCCGATTGGGATCTGCCGCCGACACTGCTTCGCCGACAAGCCGGTCGCGAACTGGAGCGAGCGGTGTTGGAGCTGGAGTCGAGCGGTTTCTCCATGGATCAAATCAACGCTCACGCCAATCAGCTCCGCCGCAATAGCTTGAATTCCACCGCCGCCGCTCTGAAAGAGCACTTCATTCTGGAGCGGATTGCGGAAGATCTCGAGATTGAGGCCGATCCGGGCGATTATGAGACCGAGATCGCGTTGATCGCGATGCAACGGAACGAGCCGCCTCGACGCGTTCGAGCTCGGATGGAAAAACGCGGCCAACTCGATACGCTGCGAAATCAGATCATCGAGCGAAAGGTGATCGATCGCATCATGGAGAAGGCGGAGTTCGAGGACGTGCCGATGGACGCGCCCGTCGTCGACACCTCAGCCATCGACCATCTGATTGGCCATCGCACCGAGATCGCCGACGCCGAGCACGACGAAGGTGGCGGCACACTTCGCGAGCAGCCCGAGCGCGGCTAAGCGTACGACGGAATGCGGCTAAGCGTACGACGGAACGCGGCTAAGCGTACGACGGAGCGCGGCTAAGCGTACGACAGAACGCGGCTAAGCGTACGACGGACTTCCAGTCCGTCGAGGATCGAGGCAACGCGCCCACGAATCGGTACGACGGACTGGAAGTCCGTCGTACGTAGCATGGCCGTCCTCGCCATAGCCCAAATGGGCAACCGACTGCCGGACGCTAATCTCGATCTCGCTTAGGCTTTGTGGTCCGTGGCGCGACAACCCGGGATGGCCCCAATGGCGCCGGCGCGTACAATAACGCTACTCTCAGACCTCGTTGAGAGCAGCATCGGCATGAGCCGGTGAATTCAGCAAGCGGCAACCAGCATCGTGCGCGGATTGTCGAATCGCGAGTGCTTGCCGTCCAGGGCGCCCGTTTGGCAATGGGCCGGAGGTGACCCACCCCGTGAATCCCGACGGCGAGGAAGGCGAGTACCATTCGAATTGGCGGAAAGGAACCCCTAGCATGAGTTGGCGCCCCGAGCCTCTCCAGAATTCTCACTCCTATCAGTCCGTGCAGCGGCAACGTCAATTGACGCTGGGCGACCTGCTGCTGGAGAACCGCATCGTCTTTCTCCAGGGTGAGATCTACACCGGCAATGCGAACGAAGTGGTGATGAAGCTGCTCTATCTACAGAGCGAGAACCGTCGCAAGGACATTCACTTCTACATCAACTCGCCCGGCGGCGACGTGGTCGCGACGATGGCGATCTACGACACGATGCAGATTTTGACGTGCCCCGTCGCGACCTACTGCGTGGGCCAGGCGGCCAGCGGCGGGGCGGTGCTGCTGGCTGGCGGCACGACCGGCAAGCGATTCGCTTTGCCGCACGCGCGAGTCATGATGCATCAGCCCTATGGCGGTGTCAGCGGACAGATCAGCGACATCGAGATTCAGGCGAACGAGATTCTTCGCAATCGCGAAATGTTGAACGAGATCTTGGCCAAACACACCGGGCAAGACCTCAAGAAGATCGAGACCGACACGGATCGTGATTACTTCCTCTCCGCCGAGGAAGCGAAGGAGTATGGACTGGTCGACGAGATTCTCGCTCGGCCGCAACTCGCAGACGAGGACGAGGACGCTTAACAAGGAAACCCGCAGCGTGAGCGAGGGACGCGTCGCGATCCTCGACGCGTAACGGAGACTTGACCGTCCATCGGGAGGTGACGCCGGCAGTTGGCCGGTGAACGCCAAGTCAGCGCCACGTCGCCGGGAGACCGGCCGCACCAGCTCCCGAGAGTCTGTACTCATCTAACAACGGAGTAATTTCAATGCCTCTGATTCCCTATGTTGTCGAGACGAGCGGCCGCGAGGAGCGGGCGTACGACATTTACAGCCGCCTGTTGAAGGACCGCATCATCTTTTTGGGCAGCGGCGTCAACGACGAGGTGGCGAACAGCTTGGTCGCGCAGATGCTGTTCTTGCAGTCGGACGATCCGAAGGCCGACATCCACCTGTACATCAACTCGCCAGGCGGCAGCATCAGCGCCGGCATGGCGATTTATGACACGATGCAGTTCGTCACCTGCGATGTCGCCACCTACTGCATTGGCCAAGCTGCGTCCATGGGCGCGGTGTTGCTCACGGCGGGAGCGAAGGGCAAACGCTTCTCATTGCCCAACTCGCGGATCATGATCCACCAGCCGCTGGCCGGCATGCAGGGCACGGCGGAGGAGATTGCGATTCATGCTCGCGAGTTCCGCCGCATCAAGAAACGCATGAACGAGATCCTGATCGAGCACACCGGCCACGATCTCGCTCGCATCGAGGAAGACACCGATCGCGATCGCTTCATGACCGCGGACGAGGCGCGCGATTACAACTTGATCGACAAGGTCATCGACAAGATGACCGACGCGGGCTAGTTCGCCCATGCCACGGCGCGCGCCAAGGAAACCCGAAGCGTAAGCGAGGGATGGTGGTGCCGAACACGCGATCAGTGCGATCCAAACTTACGCCCTCGCTTTCCTCGATTTAGCCTGCAGCGAGCAGCCGCTTAGAGCGTCCGTAGCATGGGCGTCCTCGCGAGAGGACGCCCATGCTACGCGCGAAGTGTGCCTTGGCTGCTGCATTTGGCCGAGGCATTGGGGTTGCGCAGTCCTGCACGCGAGAGGACGCCCATGCTACGCGCGAAGCGTGCCTTGGCTGCGGCATTTGGCCGAGGCAATGGCATCTGCGGTGGGAGTACAATAGGGCTCACCAGGGTCGCCTGCAAAGGAGGCCCGAACGTTCAATTAGGCCCGTCCACCACGAATCCAGGCATCGCGAGCGCAGCATGACCCACCTGTTCCCGTTTTGCAAACGTTATTGGCCAGCATGTAGGCCAAGTTATCGGTCAGCTGTCTGCTTGCTCGCCTTGGCAATCGGGGTGTGGCCGCGCGGTGCTTCGGTCGCCGAAGACGTCCGGGAGCCGTTCGCGCCGTCGAACAAGCCGCTATCGGCGATCTGCCCGGCAGGAGTTCAAGAACAGCTGGATGTTGTTTTTGCATCCTACGGCGATCGCCAGCTGCGGATGGATTTTTTCACACGTGGTGGCCAGCCGCCTGGAGCCGCGGCTCGGCCCGCCGTTGTTGTGGTGCATGGCGGTGGTTGGAGACAGGGCGACCGCAGTCGCTTTCGAGCGCTCGCCTATGCGCTGGCGGCTCGCGGATATGCGACGGCCGCGATCGAGTATCGGCTGTCGGGAGAAGCCAAGTATCCCGCCGCGGTTCACGACTGCAACGCGGCGGTCCGCTATCTGCGGGCGAACGCCAAGTCGCTTGGAATTGACCCCGATCGGATTGCCGCCGTTGGCGGCTCGGCCGGCGGGCATCTGGTGGGCTTGATGGCAGCGGCGCCGGATGTTGCCGAGTTTCAGGGCGAGGGTGGCAATGCGGGTGTCTCATCCCGTATCCAGGCGGCCGTCGTGATGGCTGGTCCGATGCGGCTCGATGCGGGGCCCGTTGCCGATCGGTCCCGAAAAGAGCCCGAGGCGTTCGCAAACGTCTGGTTTGGCAAGACAGTTGACGAGGCCCCGGCCGACTATCGCAACGCGTCGCCAATCAATCACTTTTCCCAACAGACACCGCCGCTGTTGTTCCAGACGGGCGAGTTCGATGCGCCCACCCGGAACCGCGAGTCGCGGCAGAAGCTGCGCGCGTTGAGCGTCCCGGTTGGATTGCAGGTCTACCGCTTGGGAACGCATGGTTGTTGGAACCGACAGGGTTGGTTGCCGTTGATGGTTGACGACATGGATCGATTCCTCCGGCAGGCGCTGCGGATTCGGCAGTTGGAGCCGTGGGAGTTGCTTTCGACCGATCACTTTACGGCGAGCGTCGACGGCGACAGCCTGCGGCTCGAAGTGCGTTCTCTGCCGGCGGATCGCAAGTTGACGTTGCCTCGTCTGAGCTGCCCGATCGGAGACGTCACCGTCGCAGGCCAAGCGTTGGCCTTGAAGCCGGGGCTCGACAGCTGGGAGCTGACATTGCCTCAGTCCGTCTCGACGCCGACGAATATCGAGATTCAGCTGCGTGGTTCAGCTTTGCTTCGGCAGTTGCCCGAAGTGATCCAGGCAGACGGCGGCGCCGAATTGCCCGCACATGCTGCTACAACCTACGGGACCATGCTTCGTTACGAGCCACAGCCGCACAAGAACACCATCGGCTATTGGGTCAATCAGGACGACTACGCCGAGTGGTTGGTGTATGTCGACGAGCCGGCCCGGTTCTCGGTGACCGTCTTTCAGGGATGTGGCAAAGGTCAGGGCGGCAGCCAGGCCGAGCTGGTGGCGTACCCCAGCGACGCGCAACCGCCTCGGCCAGGCAATCGGGGGAAGGCGACAGCGGCGCCCGAGACGAAAGCTGCGCCCACCGTCGAGAAACAGCGGCTGCCATGGGAGGTCGTCGAGACCGGGCACTTCCAGAACTTCCAGCCGGTCGCCCTGGGCGAGTTGCAGTTGGTGACCGGGGTGAACGTCATCCAAGTCCGCGCCGTGAAGAAGGCGAAGAACGCGGTCATGGACATTCGCCGCATTCAACTGCAGACATTGGCGCCGGCAGCGTCCGGCAAGTCCGAGTGACTCTTCATGAATCGCCAACAGCGCGCCGCGTATGTGTTCCGACGTCTCAACGAGCTTTATCCGGAGACGCCGATACCGCTCGATCACCGCGACTCATTCACGTTGCTGGTGGCGGTCTTGCTGAGTGCCCAGTGCACGGACAAACGCGTCAACCAGATTGCTCCGTTGCTTTGGGAGGCACTGGGGGACACGCCCGAGGAGCTGGCGGCCGCGGAGGAGGAGGACATTGAGGAGATCATTCGCCCGTGCGGTTTGGCGCCGCGAAAGTCCAAGGCGATCAAGGCATTGTCGCAGCAGCTGCTGGATGAGCACGGTGGCGAAGTGCCCGACAGTGCCGAGGCGTTAGAGCAACTGCCCGGAGTGGGTCACAAGACGGCGAGCGTGGTGCTTTGCCAGGCGTTCGGGCAACCGGCATTCCCGGTGGATACCCACATCCATCGCCTCGCGCAACGCTGGGGGCTGACCTCAGGTCAGAACGTCGTCCGCACCGAGCGCGACCTGAAGCGGCTGTTTCCCGAAAAGAGCTGGGGGAAGCTGCACCTGCAGTTCATTTTCTACGGCAGGGAGCATTGCACCGCGCGTGGCTGTGACGGCACGCGATGCGAGATTTGCCGCGCCTGTTATCCGCGGCGGAAACGCCCCCTCGTCACGCGGAAGGCTTAATTGCGCGTCGAGGCGACAAGGGTCGTCGCCCCGGGCTACGTTGAAGAAGGCCTTCGGCCTTCGATGCATTGTTGCCGCGAGGTGACGCGCGCGTCGAGACGATAAGGGGAATCGCGGGGAACCCCGGGGCGTTGCCCCGGGCTGCGTTCAAGAAGGCCTTCGGCCTTCGGTTCATGGTTGCCGCGAGCACAGCCCCGCAAGGGGCGACAGACGGTAGCCACGGGCGCGAGCCCGTGGAATGGCGCGCTATTGCCGCGAACTGACGCGCGCAACTCCACTGCGGCGGCTGCATTACGCTTTGCGCGTAGCATGGCGTCCTCGCCCGTGCAGCACAGCGCACGACCGAGGCTTCGAAGGTGTCGACGCTCAACTAGTTGCCGAGTCCTTGTTGGCGTCGTCGCGCTTGTTCGTCGGCGCGGAACCGCTCCTGAACCTCAGCCTCTCGCGAGAGGGGAAATTCAGGACCGGCCGGGAAGTACTGCACGTCGTCCTCAATGTAGTAAGGACTCGGCAACAGCTGCCCGCCTTCGGTGATTTGGCAACCGGTGGAGCTAATCGCCGACGCGATGCCAAGTCCGCACAGGGCCACTTGCATCCAGGTGTTCCGGGAGGTCTTCTTCATCGCTTGCGTCGCTCCGCTGTGGGCGTCTTCTCAATGGAATTTGGATTGCCCGCCGAACAGTGTTGAAGATGCATCGGCAACAGCATCGAATCCGATGAACGGTGTTCGATTGCCGACCGGAACTGCTTCAACCGTCTCCACAGACAGGCTTCATCAAATCGCCGCTTTTATGCGTAGAATCGTTATCGTCCAACTTCTCCGCCAACTTCAGCTATTTCTCCCAGGCCGAACTTTGCGTTCAGCTGACGTCGCCCAGTTTTGCTAAATTGCCCAGGCGTCGCCGCGATCGGCTCGAACGGGCTTGTCGGGTTCGGCAAAGAGGTGCCGCGAAGCACAGTCACGCCGGCACGTGGTATGAAGGGACGAGGGCGTCAGTCGTCGGGTGGCTGGCCATGGAAATCCGCGAATGGGGAGTGTTGTTATGCCATCGAGTTACCTGGATTCCCCTGCTTGCCGGCAGCTGTCGTTTCCGCCGGCGTGGCGCGAGATTCTGGAATCGGAGCTCGATCTCGATGCGTATCGGGAGTTGTGCGAGTTCGTCCACCAACAGCGGCTTGAGCATCGTGTGTTTCCGCCCGAAGGCGAGGTGTATCAGGCGTTGGAGTGGGTGGCGCCCGAGCAGGTCCGCGTCGTGATCCTAGGGCAGGACCCCTATCATGGCGCGGGGCAGGCGCACGGGCTGGCGTTCTCGGTGCAACCGGACGTCAAGGCGCCGCCATCGCTGGCCAACATCTTCAAGGAGCTCGAGTCCGACTTGGGGATCGTGGCTGGCACACCTTGTTTGCAAGCTTGGGCCGAACAGGGGGTGCTGTTGTTGAACACCGTGTTGACGGTTCGCGAGTCCGAGCCGAACTCGCACCAGCGTCGGGGATGGGAGCGAGTGACCGACGGGGTGATTCGCTACTTGGCCCGGCAGCAGACGCCGATCGTATTCTTGCTGTGGGGCAAGCCGGCGGAGAAAAAGGCGGCTCAAATTGGCGCGCCGCATGTGCTGTTGAGTGCGCCACACCCGTCGCCGCTGTCGGCTCATCGCGGCTTCTTTGGCAGCCGTCCGTTTTCCTCCGCCAACGCGGCGCTGGTTGCCGCGGGGTTGCCGCCGATCGACTGGAGCTTGTAGTGAACCGTCAAAATTGTCAGTTCGGGTTGGCGGGGTTGCTAAGGCGCGGTCGACCGCGAGTTGGGGGCGGCCTTCGACTCATCGTTTCCACATGGACGGGGCAGTAGTTTGGGACCGAACGTACTTTGGATTTGCACGGACCAGCAGCGGTTCGACACGATTGGCGCCTGGGGCAATTCGCGAATTCGAACGCCGCACATCGATCGATTGGTGCGGGAGGGCGTGTCGTTCAAGTCGGCCTACTGCCAGAGCACGGTCTGTTCGCCCAGCCGCGCTTCGTTCCTCACGGGGCGCTACCCGCGCACGACGCGTTGCCGCCAGAACGGCCAGTCCATTCCGCCCGATGAGCGTCTCGTGAGTCGATTGTTGGCCGATGCGGGCTATCGGTGTGGCTTGGCCGGCAAATTGCACCTTAGCTCCTGCGCCAACGGCCGCGTGGAATCGAGGATCGACGATGGCTACGACGTGTTCCACTGGTCACATCATCCTCAACCTGACTGGCCGGAGAACGCCTACACGCAATGGCTGACTCGGCACGGCGTCACGTGGGAGCAACTGTATTCGCCACCGGCGCCGGCTGACAGCCAATTCGTTGAGACTCCCTATGTCAAGCGAGGCGTGCCCGCGAAGTATCATCAGACGACTTGGTGCGCCGAGATGGCGGTGGACTTTATCCGCGAGACGCGCGACCGGCCCTGGATGTTCAGCTTCAATTGCTTTGACCCGCACCATCCGTTCGATCCGCCGCCCGAGTACCTGGAGCGGTACGACCCGGCCGCGATGGAGTTGCCGCGCTATCAACAAGACGAGCTGGTCAACAAGCCGCGTTACCAGCAGTTGGATCACGAATGGGCGCACAATGAGCGGGGCGGTTTCCATGTGGCTGCGATGACGGACACCGACCGTCGCGCCGTGACGGCGGCCTACTACGCGATGATCGAGTTGATCGACGATCAGGTCGGCCGCATGTTGGATGCGTTGGAGGAGACGGGGCAGCTCGATCGGACGTTGGTGCTGTTCATGTCGGATCACGGCGAGATGTTGGGCGATCATGGCCTTTACTACAAGGGACCGCACTTCTACGAGGCGGCGATTCATGCGCCGCTGATCATGCGGCTGCCCGACCGGCTGCCCGCTGGCGAGTCTCGTGATGCGTTGGTGGAGTTGGTGGACTTGGCGCCGACGTTGTTGGAGCTGACCGGGACGCCGGCTTGCGAACGGATGCAGGGCCGGTCGTTGCTGCCGCTGGTGGACGGCGCCACTGCTACCCATCGCGATTACGTGTACTGCGAGTACTACAACGCTTGGACGCACCCGCGATCCTACGGCACAATGATGCGGACAAGGGACCACAAGATCGTTGTCTACCACGGCGTCGACGACGGGGAGCTATACGACTTGCGATCCGATCCCGGCGAGTTCACGAATCTCTGGCGCGATGCAGGCAGCGCGGAGCTTCGCGAACGACTGCTCAAGCAAGCCTTTGACGCCAGCGTGTTCACGATGGATCCCTATCCGCCCCGGCTCGGTGCGTTTTAAGGCACGGCTGAATCTCGCGCGTGCATAATTGCGCAACCCCAATGCGCCGGCTGAGGCACGCTTCGCGCGTAGCATGGGCGTCCTCGCCCGTGCAGAATTGCGCAACCCCAATGCGGCCGGCCGAGGCACGCTTCGCGCGTAGCATGGGCGTCCTCGCCCGTGCAGAGCTGCGCAGCCCCATCGCGCCGGCCGAGGCACGCTTCGCGCGTAGCATGGGCGTCCTCGCCCGTGCAGAATTGCGCAACCCCAATGCAGCCGGAGAGCCACCTGCATAGGGGCCTGGGCGGTGCTTTGCGGCTGCTCGCCGCGCACGGGCGAGGACGCCCATGCTACGGACGATTCTTGCGGCTACTCGTCGCGCACGGGCGAGGACGCGCGTAACCCCTGATCATTGCGGCTGCTCGTCGAGTACGACATCTCGCAACTCGGCAGCAAGGAAGAACGAGCCGGCGATGCAGACGAGGTCGTTGGGGCCGGCAGATTGACTCGCGAGCCGCCAAGCGGCCAGCGGCTCCGGTTCGACGAGCAGCTCCAACGGAAGATCCCGCTGTCGAGTGAGTTCGGTCGCCGTTCGCCGCATCTCCGCGGGATCGAAGGCGCGTGGATTGTTGACAAACTTGGTTAGCACAACTCGGTCAAATGCCGGCAGCAGAACGCTCATGATTCCGGGCATGTCCTTGTCCCGGCTGATGGCCAACACCAGTGTTCTGCGGCCAGGCGTTGAGTCCACTTCGTCTCCCGGCGCCGGTGGAAAGCATTCTCGCAATGTATCCACTAGAGCTTGTGCCGAGGCAACGTTGTGGGCGACGTCGACGATGAATTCCGGGCGTTTCCTCAGCAGCTCGATGCGAGCGGGCCACTGTGCCGTTCGCAACGCTCGGCGGGCGACCGTCTCGTCGAATCGGCAGTGTCCCGTTTGCTCCAGCTGCTCGAGCGTGGCCAGGGCCAGGGCGGCGTTGCGGGCCTGGTGACGCCCGAGCATGCCCAGGGACAGATCTGCCAACGTTCGCCGCGGCGAGCGATAGGTGAGCAGGGTGGCCGGCTCCGGGGCGGACGCAAGTTGCACGTCGGAGAGATGGAAGTCGCGATCCAGGCGGGCGACGTTGGTTTGCTGGCGGCGCGCGAAGTCTTCGACGATCTCCGCCAGTTCGGGTTGCAGGACGCCGCTGACGACGGGGCGCCGTCGTTTGATGATGCCGCACTTCTCGGCAGCGATCTTCGGCAGCGTGTCACCGAGCTGGCGCGTGTGGTCCAAGCTGATGCTCGTGATCACCGAAACCACCGGATCGCAAACGTTGGTGGAGTCCAGGCGACCTCCTAGCCCGGTCTCCAGGACCATGAATTCGACCTTGCTTTCGCGAAAGTGTTGCAAGGCCAGGGCGGTCGACAGCTCGAAGAACGTTGGGGCGTCGCCGGCCTGGTCCATTTCGACAACGGCGGGCATGGTTTCGGCGACGAGCCGAATGAAGTCCGGCTCGGTGCAGGGCACGTGATCGACTCGCAAACGCTCTTCGAGTCGGGTGAGGTGGGGCGACGTATATAGTCCGACTCGGTGTCCGCCGCCGACCAACAGGTGGGAGAGCAGCGCGGCGGTGGAGCCTTTGCCTTTGGTGCCGGCCAGGTGCACAATCGGCGCGTGGCGGTGCGGATCGCCCAAGCGTTTCAACAGACGGACCATCCGCTCCAATCGCAGGTCTTGCCGCGTTGCAGGCACTCGCTCGTAATTGATTCGGTCCAGCAAGAACCGCTCGGCATCGGCATAGGTGCGAATGTTCACGGTTTTCCGTCCGGGTGGAGCGACGCGGCCGGCAAGGTTGGCAGGAGAGGCGTTCTTCGCTTGCGGCTCGCCGGTTGCGATTCGCCGCAGGTCGATTTATAGTAAGAAGTTCGGGAAATTCGGGGAAGGTCCTATGGGGGCGTGGAGAAACGCCGCTTGTTGATCGGAACGACGACCACGTCGCGGGGAAAGTTCTCGCGGTCAACGAGGAATGTCACCTGCCGCGGTTGCTCCGAAGGTTCGCCCCGGCCGGCAGCCGTGTGAAATTTCTCGCTGGCGGCGTGAACATCCGCAGGGTCGGTTGCGTACGCATTGGCGAGCTGATGCGCACGGTTGGCGCCAAAGGACTCTTACCCTCCTTTGCCTGCCACCGGCATGCTCTCGGTCCAAGCAAAACATCGAGCGAACTCATCCATATTCTTTCGTGCCGGGTCGTGTTCACGACGCCGAACCGTTGTACTTTTCACTCATACGTTGATTGCAGTTGTGGTTGAGACAGGTTGTCCGCGCGGCGGGCCCCGATCCATCCTGATCCATCCGCCAAACCCAACTCGACTGCATCCTGGAGCCTCTGATGGAAGCGACTGCGTCAAAGGAAGCCAAACCGGAAAGCTCCGGTGCCAGCACGGAAGTCATCGTTCAGACCAACAATCTTTCCAAAACGTATCGCGACTTCTGGGGCCGCTCCAAGGTCCGCGCCTTGAATTCGTTGGATTTGGAGGTGCGTCGAGGCGAGATTTTCGGTCTGCTCGGCCCCAACGGCTCGGGCAAGTCGACCACGATCAAGCTGTTGCTCGGGTTGCTGTTTCCCACCAGTGGTCAGGCGCTGGTGTTCGGCAAGGAGGCGGGCGACGTCTCCAAAAACGAGAAAATCGGCTACTTGCCCGAGGAGTCGTATCTCTACAAGTTTTTGAATGCCGAGGAGACGCTGGACTTCTATGGCCGACTGTTCGACATGAGCGCCGAGCAGCGCAAGCGCCGGGTCGCCGAGCTGATTTCGATGGTCAAGCTCGATTGGGCCAAGCGGCGCCAGCTGAAGGAGTACTCCAAGGGCATGACGCGCCGCATCGGCTTGGCGCAGGCGCTGATCAACGACCCCGAGCTGATCGTGTTGGACGAGCCGACGACAGGCCTCGACCCGATCGGCGTGCGGGAAATGAAGGACCTGATCATTGACCTGCGGGAGCAAGGCAAGACGGTGCTGATGTGCAGCCACTTGCTGGCGGACGTGCAGGATGTTTGCGATCGAATCGCGATTTTGCACCAGGGCGAGCTGAAAGAGATGGGCCGCGTGGACCAGCTGCTGAAGGTCCAGGATGTGACCCAGATCCGCGCCAACAAGCTGTCGCGCGAGGCGGAGGAGGAGATCCGCGCGGTGATTGAGCGGCACGGCGGCGATTTGGTCTCCATGGACAATCCTACCACCACGCTCGAAGAGTTGTTCTTGTCGATTGTCAACGAGAGCGACGAGCGGCCCGGACTGTCGCCTGCCTCGCGGGCGGGCAAATCGTCCGGTGCCTCGGGCTCCTCGGGCGCCTCGGACTCAGCCAACTGATTCGAGGACTGAGCGGCCGCAGCTGCCAAAGCGGTCGCGTCGTGGCCGGCCGGGTTTCTCCCGTCGGCGCCAATCATCCACTGCAACGCCTCGCGTCTGGTCGTCCAAGGAGGGATGCCGTGACAGATAAGCAAACCAACCGGCACGTCAATGGTAGTCGAGCGATTTGACACGTTTCTGGAGTGGCTGCTCCCCAGCCCGGTCGATGGCAGCTTGGGAGCGCTGGTCTACTTCTCGCTGATGCTGCTGGGCGGCATCGCCTTCGGCATCTTTATCGGATACCTCGTCGCCGCAGCTCGCCATGGGCTGGGCGAGGGCTTCTACCGAGTGGCCACGATTCTCGCCGGCGCCATTCCCGACTTTTTGAAGATCTCGCCGCGTCGCGTGATGGCAGTGGCCTGGCTCGCCGTCAAGGAGTCCGTGCGGGCGCGAGTCATCGTCGCCTTCGTGGTGTTTAGCGTGTTGTTGATGTACGCGAGATGGTTTCTCGATGTGCAGAGTGACGATCCCGCGAAGCTCTATATGCTGTTCGTGATTAACGCCACCACCTTCCTGATGTTGGTGTTGGCGGTGTTCATCAGCACGTTCAGTCTGCCTGCGGACATGAAGAGCCGCACGATCTACACGATTGTGACGAAGCCCGTGCGGGCAAGCGAAATTGTCATCGGCCGCATGCTCGGCTTCTCGGCCGTCGCCACCGTGATTGTGGTCGCGATGGCCGCCGTCGGGTACCTGTTCGTCACTCGCAGCCTGGATCATACGCATCAGCTGGAAGCAACGGCGGAAGAAATCGAGGCGGAGTTGGCCGACAACGGTCGCTGGACCGGCTTCACCACGCGGGACAAGAATCATCGTCACGCGATCACCATCACTTCCGATGGCGAAGTGTTCGACTCGGAGTCCACTCAGGACCATTGGCACAGAGTGGAGAAGCGCGGCGACAAGTACGTTGTTTCCAGCCCGCAGGATCAACTGCAGGCCCGCGTGCCGAGATATGGCGAGCTTAGTTACCGTGACCGCGACGGCGGCGACGGCGGCGGCGTGAGCGTCGGCAAGGAATGGAGCTATCGCAAGTACATTCAAGGACGCACACTGGCCGCGGCGATCTGGACGTTCAAGGACATCCGGGCCGAGCGGTTTCCGTACGACGAACTGCCGTTGGAGCTGACGCTGAGCGTCTTCCGTACCTACAAGGCGGACATGACAGTGGGTGTGCAGGGCAGCATCATGCTGCGGAATCCCTCGCCCAACGCCACCTTCAAACAAAGTGTGCCAATCACCTTCACCTCCAAGGAGTTCCAGGTCGATCGCCATTTTATCCCCCGCAAAATTCAGGCGGTGAGGGCATCGGACGAGTCGTATGCCGAGGCGGATCTGTTTGAGGACCTCTGCGACGAAAACGGCAACATCGAGGTCTGGGTCCGCTGTGAGGACAACAACCAGTACTTTGGGGCCGCGCAGGGCGACCTCTACGTCCTGGAGGCGGAGCGGCCGTTTGCGGTCAACTACGTGAAAGGCTTCTTCGCGATCTGGATGCAGACGGTGTTGGTGATCTGCTTTGGCGTGATGGTCAGCACTCGTCTCAACGGCGCCATCTCGATGCTGGCCACCTTGTGCTACATCATCATCGGCACCTATCGCGATTCGATCGTCGGCGTGTTCAAGGGCATGTGGCAGAACAACGCGCTGCTGACCAGCGCCTTTGGCCAGCTCCGTGGCCAGTCCCAAGAGTTGCTGGGAGGAGGCCCGATCGAGTCGGTGATTCGCATCCTGACCCAGAAGAACCTGACTTCGGATCTGGACATGAACTGGCTGGCCGAGGGCTTCGTGCGCTGGGTGGATCTCGGCCTCCAGGTGATCATGATGGCGGTCACCCATTTCGCCCCGAAATTCTCGGACTTCAACACCGCGAATTACTTGGCCGAAGGATACGATATTAACGGGCACCTTGTTGCCGCTCAGGCCACCACCTGCTTCACCTACTTGGTCGTCATGGCCGTCGTCGGCTACTTCTTCCTGAAGACGCGGGAGATCGCAGCAACATGAACACCCCACTGGCGCGTAAAGTCGCGTATGGCGTTGCCATCGCGGCGCTGCTCTACCCGCTCTATTCGTTGGGCCAGCCTTCCAGCGGCGAAAAGGACCCCGGCGGCCTGTTGGCTCGGATGAGACAGGAGCACAAGCTGACTCAGGTCAGCCTGGGCGAGATCGATCCGGCGAGCGAGTCGTTGCGACTGGTCACATTGGGCATGCGCGGCGTCGCCGCCAATCTGCTGTGGGCGAAGGCTGTCGACTTTAAGAAGAAGGAGAACTGGGAGGCGTTGTCGGCGACGCTGAACCAGATCACCAAGCTGCAGCCCAACTTCCTCAAGGTTTGGGAGTTTCAGGCGCACAACCTGTCGTACAACGTGTCGGTTGAGTTTGACGACTATCGTTATCGCTATCACTGGGTGAAGAAGGGCATCGACTTCTTGATCCAGGGCATCAACTACAACCGCGACGAGCCCAAGCTGTTGCACGATCTCGGTTGGTTCACCGGCCAGAAAATCGGCACCGCCGACGAGAAGGATCTGTTCCGCGAGTTGTATCGAAAGGACTCGGACTGGCATGCCATGCTGGCCAATGAGATCCCCGAGGTGCTGGAGGCCGAAGTGCTTGGCCCCCGTGGCCTGTTCCCCGACAACTGGCTGACTGGCCGGCTGTGGTATCTGCGCGCCGAACGCTCGGCGGATGCGTCGGACAAGGTGCTGCGCGGCAACAGCCCGCTGATCTTCTTCTCTAGCCGTCCCAAGGCGCGAATTAATTATGCGGTCGCGATTCAGAATGAGGGCTACTTTGACCAAGGAATGGACGCCTGGCGGCGAGGCGGACAGGAGTGGACCGACGAGTACGGCGCCCGCACCTTGCCATCCTCGTGGGGCGTGAATTTCCAGCTGCGCGAAAAGGACGAGGTCCTGCGCGAAGCTCAAGAGTCTCGTGAACAACTCGACCAGCTGGCGCCGGGATTGCGGGAGCAGATTCGCCAGGAACGAATCGACAAGCTGTCGGACGAGGAGCGAAAGCTGTATCTGGCGCCGAAGGCGGAGCAGCTCGATTGGGAAACTCGACAATGGGAAACCTACCTGCTTGCCGAGTCGAAGGTCTCCTTCACGGATTCCGAACTTGTCGGCCGTGTGCCGGAGAA
This sequence comes from Planctomycetales bacterium, assembly GCA_020426845.1. Taxonomy (GTDB): domain Bacteria; phylum Planctomycetota; class Planctomycetia; order Pirellulales; family Pirellulaceae; genus JAGQPF01. The sequence goes on along the minus strand of JAGQPF010000666.1, from coordinate 3,566 downwards.
CGTTCGCGCCAAGGCGCGACGTTTGGCGGAGCGGATTGACGAGCGACTGCGGCTGGTAGGCCACATTACCCGCTATCGCGGCATCGTAAACTTCGACTACTGGTCGCGCCGCGCTGAAGCGGAGCAGACGAAGCAGGTGGCCGACGCCCGCGCTCATCTTCATCAAGCCAGCGCCAAGCTGGCGGAGGCCAATTTGGAGGAGTCGCAGCGGGAGTTTGAGGCGGCTTGGGATCTTTGGGATGAGATCTTTACGAAATGGCCCGATTTGAAGTCGGTCGATAGCTTCCTGGATCTCGATGAGGCGCTGAAGGAGTACCGACAGGTGCTCAACCATCAGAACAAGCCGGACATTCCGGCGGACTTCAAGCTGGCTTGGATTCTGGATCCCGCCGAATTGGCGGCGCTGGAGGCGCGGCAAAAGGAACAAGACGCCCAAGCAGCCGCTCGCGGCGAAGGCGATCAGCCGAAGGATCAGCCCAAAGACGAACCCAAGGACCAGCCGAAAGATCAGCCCAAGGACGAGCCTAAGGACGAACCGAAGGATCAGCCCAAGGACGAGCCTAAGGACGAACCGAAGGATCAGCCCAAGGACGAACCGAAGGACGAACCCAAAGCGGCTGCCCCAAGCGATGCTCCCAAGGCTGGATCACAACCCGACGTGGAGAAACCACTTTTGCTTCCTCCGTTGGAGGTTCCGACCGCCTTCAAGGGCCCGCTGTTCCGGCTCGAGTCGGTCGCTGCTCTGCGATTGATGCCGATGCTGGCTAGTGGCATTCTGTTCCTCGATGAAGGTTTGCTTCCACCGCTGGAGACTCCGGCGGTGGCGGAGGAGAAACCCGCTGCGGAAGAGAAACCCGCTGCGGAGGAGAAGCCCGAGGATAAAGAGCCACGAGGGAAGCCGAAGCAAGACCGCAGCAAGGGTGGCAAGTCCAAGCCCAAGTCGGGCCAGGCGTCTCAAACCGAGCCTCCTGCGGCTGAGCCAGAGCCAACGAAGGGTGAGAACGAGGGCGAAGGGGAAGGAAAGGGTGGTCAGGCTGCTCCCGGTGAGGGCGCCAGCCCAAGCGACCTGACTCCGGAGCAAATTCGGCAGCTTAGTCAGGCGCCGCAAGTCAATGAAGCGGCGCCACCCGTGGCAGCGGAGCCGGTTGTCCCAATGCCCGAGGCATCGCAGACGCCCTCAGCGCCTTTGCTTGCTTCGGACGACATTGCGGCCGGGCTGACGGTGACGGGTGCCTGCGAGCGCGTGGTGGCCTGTCCGCCCGCTGCATGCTGTCCTCAACCGGTATGCTGTCCGCCGCCCAGTTGCCAACCTGTGCAATGCCAGCCATGTCGCCCCTGCGGACCGATTCGGCGGCTATTACGCCGCAGTCGCTAACGACGTAGCACTGTCGAATGCCGCCCAAACTCGCGGCGCCGCTAAACAACCTTGCCAACCCAGAACCACATCCCGGGCGGTCTACGAACCTATGGGTAGGTCGGAATCCGAGTCCGGTCGGATGTCTCGCCAGATCTACCGCGAGCTGGGACCTCAAGGGCTGGCGTCACGCACCACGACCGAATGGGACGATCGAACAGTCGCGATGTTGTCGGAGTTGTTGCGCTCCACGGGTGCCCGGCAAATTTTGGACGTGGGTTGTGGATATGGTCGCATCGCGATCCCCCTGGTCCAACAAGGGTATCTTGTTCGCGGCATCGATGTGTCTCCTCGGATGATGGCAGCCTGTCGCGAGAACACGCTCCGAGTCGGCGTTGAGCTCGATCTTGAGCTTGGCGATGCGACGTCGCTGCCCTACGGAGATTCGCAGTTCGACGCGGTGCTCTGCCTCTGGCTCACCTTCAACGAGCTGATGCTGCCTCACGAGCAGTCGGCTGCGATGTCGGAGATGGTCCGCGTGCTGCGGCCCGGCGGCTGGGCGTTGCTGGACGGTCCGCCGTATCTGGCTGGCGATTCGGCCCCGGACGAGCTGCCGCCGCGAAATGGCCCCGTCGATCCGGCAACCAGCGCCGTTGGTCGCCGGTATGCGGAATTGGCAGCGGAAGCGGGAGCCGAACGGACCGAGCTGTTTGTGCACGATTGCCCCGGGCGGCGGCGCTATTTCTTTCGCTGTTGGAAGCCCAATTCCTCGGAAGGGTAACAACTACTTGGCAGCCGGCAGGTGTTCAAAGACCACTTCCACGTCCTGATGCTGCTCCGTCAGCATTGCCTTCAATTCGACCGCGGGCGCCGCTAGAACGCCGGGCAATTGTGCGTTCTCTCGGAGCGTTTGCAACGCCCTGTCCAAGTCTTGCTTGGCGTCTGCGGCGGTATAGACCAAAGCCAATACGAACTCGGTCTTGGGTCGATCAATCTTGTCGATCACCACCGGGCGATTGGGGGACAGGCGTTTGCTGTACGTTTTGAAATCGTCTTTCCAGATCAGCACCAACGTGCCGAAGCCCTCGCGAGGGCTCGTCAACCGGACCTGGAAGTCGGGCAGTACGGAGAAGCCGAGAGTCGGAGGCTTCATCAATAGGGCGATGAACAATGCCGCCGCCGACATGGCGATGCCCAAGCGGAGGGCGATGGTTGCCGGTCGACCACGACGCGTTGCGGGCTCTGCTGTCGTCGTCGCGACATCCTCCTCGCACGGGAGACTGTCGTCGTCGATCGGCTCGTCTTCCCAGTTTTCCGCAAGCGACGCCATGCCGCGCCGGATGATTTCTGTATCGCGGGGCGATGGTTGGTTCATGGCAGGACACGGCTCCGGTCGACGAGAGAAAAACCTCCGGGATTGTCAAAGATCGACGTCACGCGAGCCCATTCATATGGGCAACGATCCGGAAGACCCTCCCCCATTCCACCATCGTTTGGGCAATCACGCCAGCCCGAAGTCGGTTGGCGCGCAGATTGCGCCGCGATCCGCTCAGAATGCGCTCCAATTCCTCCGGGCAAGCCGTCGACTGCTCGTGGATGCAACAGAGCAGACGGTACGATTCCCAAGGAGGAATCCACCGAGCCCGTTTTGTGTCGCCGGGGTTTTCCCAGCGGATGACCATCCGCATCTGGGCGCGAAACGACGCTGCGTGTTGGCCAGCCGGCAGCAAAGGGTGGCTGTTGGTGTCGCAAACATCCCGAAGCCTCCCCCCGATGAGAGGGTGGTCTTGCAGCGCCAAATAGGGATTCAGGCCGATCTCGCCATGGTTCAGCCAAGCGTACCTCAGCTGAATGGCATACGCGTTGGCGAGTAAGAATTCGTCGAGATCCACACCCAGCTCGGCCGCAGACAAGTGAATCCACCAGCCTGTCAGCAATCTGGCCGCCAGCCGCGTCGTTTGGATATCGACATCGGCGCTGAAGTCGCCATCGAACGACGAGTCTCCGTCGCGGGCCTGTTCGATTTCGTCCCACATGATTCGGCTGCGGCTGTTTGACCATTCTCGCTCCGCCAGCGCGCGAAAGTGGGCAGACATTCGCCAGGCAGGGGGCGTCAAGAATTCTCTCATGCAGGTTATTAACGGCTTGTCCTATCGTCATCATCTAACTCAACAAATGTACTGAAATCTCTAACTGCTTGTTGGAAAACTTC
>JAGQPF010000665.1 GCA_020426845.1 Planctomycetales bacterium | reverse complement strand
GTGCTTCGCCGTTGCACAACGCTGGGACACCACGCGGCTACCCGGGGAGGCGCTGCGCTTTCCCCGGGCGACGTTGAAGAAGGCCTTTGGCCTTCGTTGAATGCGCCGAGGTGGTGCGTGCTTCGCCGTTGCGCAACGAAAGGACACCACGCGGCCACCTGGGGAAGCGCTGCGCTTTCCCCGGGCTACGTTGAAGAAGGCCTTTGGCCTTCGTTGAATGCGCTGTTCGGCGAGGTGGTGTGTGCTTCGCCGTTGCGCAACGATGTTCATGCGGCCACCTGGGGATGCGCTGCGCTTTCCCCGGGCTTGAAGAAGGCCTGCGGCCTTCGGTGAATGCGCCGAGAGCGTTGCGGCCTAGGGCGCTACCGTGGTGAAGCACAGGGCGTGCTTGCCTTCCTTGTTGAATAGATTGGCCCAGGGGATCTGCTGGGCAAAGGCGTAGCAAGCGTGCTTGGGCTTCGCGACCTTGTCGCTATGGAGCACCACTGTGTCGCCCTGGATGGTGGCATCGGCCCAGTGCCAGACGCCATCCGCTCCGGCGATGGCGAAGCCTTGCAGCTTGTCGCTGTGGGCCGCGACGAGTCCACTGCCGATTTCATTAAACTCGACGATGACTTTGTCGCCATCGATTTTGTGCCCACGGTAGGTGGGGCCGTAGGCTTGCAGCTTCTGTCTATAGACGCGACTCAACGCGACCTCGGCGGCGCGGTTGCCGTAACCCCATTTGTTGAGCGGGTGGATGGTGCCGCCCAGGTCGCTGCAGGGAACCATCCAGGCATGGGGCTGCGTTTGCATCAGCCGCACGTACAGGTAGCGGCTTAGGGAGGGGGCGCCGATAAACGAAGGGTTGATCGGCAGTGGGGAGAACTTGCTGGCGTTGCGCGTGATCGCGTCGTCACCGGCATAGGCACAGCCGCCTCCGCTCGGCTTCTGCACGAACAGAAAGGGGAATTCGCCCTGTCCCCATTGCTCGCGCCAGCCGCGAATCAGCTCGGACATCATCGTCAACTGGTCAACGCCGAGCATGCCGCTGCCTGCCTCGCCTTGATCCCAGAGCACGCCGCGAATGCGGTAGCCGACAGCGGGACCGATATGTCGCTCGTAGAGTCCGCCAATGGCGCCGCCGCGGGTCATTTCGCCGGGTTTGGCGGGCGGCGCGGGCTGGCGTCCACGTGGCTTCTCGCCCGCGGCCTTGGCAGCAGCGACGGCCGCCTCCCAGGCCTTCAGCGCTTCGCGATAACGCTTTTCCGCGGCGTCGTGATCGTAGGTCTTGGCAAACTCTGCGATCGACTCCCGGCAAAGTTGGCTGTCGGTGAACGTTTGCGGCGGGATCCACGAGCCGGAAGGAGTGCCGCCGACGGCGCCGACGATGAGGCCGATGGGCACATTGAGCTCGCGATGCAGCCGTTCGCCGAACGGAAACAGCAGCGCCGAGAAGGCTCGTGCCGCTTCCGGAGTGGCGACTTGCCAGCGAGGTCCGTTGGCGCGGCCCGCCAGCCCGCGCGCGAGTCGGATGGAGGGGTACGACTTCTGAAGCAAGGCGTCGAGCGTCTCGTCGCGGGCAGCGTACGAGCTGACCGTGCCCGCCATGTTGGACTGGCCCGAGCCGACCCAGACATCGCCGACCAAGACATCCTTGAAGGTGACCTGTTCTGGGTCGTTCTCCGCACGCACGGACAGCTCGCGCGATTCGACGGAGGCTGGGAGCGGTTGGAGGCTGATCTTCCAGGTGCCGTTGGCGTCCGCTTTGCCGGTCGTCGTTTGTCCGGCAAATTCGATGGTCACCGTCGCGCCGGCCGCGGCCTGGCCCCAAATGGAGACGGGCGCCTCGCGCTGCAACACCATGTGATCGGAAAAGATCGGCGCGACCTCGACAGCCAGCAATGAGTGAGCGAAACAAAGACAGACGGCGCATAGCAATGCAAAACGGGACAGCATGGGAGGCCTCTGAGCTTGGCGAGCAGGTTTGAATTCGAGAATGGACGCGTACAACTGCCGACGCGTGCTTCTTCCACAGGCTGCTAAATCGTCGCAGAAATTCTCGGCGTAATGGCTGCAGCCATTATAGTATGATGGCTGCCGAACGCGTGGGTAGGACGAGTTCGATCGAGGCGGAGC
>JAGQPF010000664.1 GCA_020426845.1 Planctomycetales bacterium | reverse complement strand
GGAGGTATTCTCAAAAGGTGTGTTCTGGCTGAGAGGAAAAAGGTGGCGTATCCTGCTGGTGGAATCAATTTCTTTTCATCAGCTGGCCCAACGAGGGCTGGAAGGATACGCCATGATCGAGACTACGACATTCGACCGCCAAACGCCAGGGATGAGCCACGTCGATCTGGAAGTTGCCAACTTCCGGGAGCAGTTCGAGGGCGGCAACGAAGGACGCGATCTGCTCGATCAACTCGCTCGCCGTGGTGCTCAGCAGATGTTGCAGCAGGCCCTGGAGGCGGAGGTCCAGGAGTTCCTGGAGCAGCATCAAGAGAGGCGTGATGATAACGGCAAACGCCTGGTCGTGCGGAACGGCCACAAGCCCAGCCGGAAGGTCGTGACAGGGGCCGGTGCCCTGGAGGTGCAGCAACCAAGAGTACGTGACAACTCAGCGAACAAGGACGGCCGGGTCCAGTTCAACTCGGCGATCCTGCCGCCGTATCTGCGGCGAAGCAAGGCCATCGAGGAGTTCATCCCCTGGCTCTATCTCAAGGGAATTTCCACGGGAGATTTCTCCGAGGCACTGGCGAAACTGCTGGGCGAGCAAGCCAAGGGATTGAGCCCGAATGTGATCGTTCGGCTCAAGGAACAATGGACTGCTGAGTACCTGGAGTGGAATCGCCGTGACCTGACTGGCAAGCAGTATGTCTACATCTGGGCCGACGGCATCCACGTCAACGTTCGCCTGGAAGACACGGAAAACAAGAAGCAGTGCATGCTGGTTGTCATGGGTGCGACAGCGGACGGTCACAAGGAACTGATCGCGGTTATGGACGGCTACCGCGAGAGCGAGCAGAGCTGGTACGAACTTCTCGTTGACCTCAAGCAGCGTGGCCTGACGTTGGCTCCGCAGCTTGCGACCGGCGATGGCGCACTCGGTTTTTGGGCAGCCCTTCGCAAGGTGTATCCCGAGACGCGCGAGCAACGTTGTTGGGTGCACAAGACCGCCAACGTGCTCAACAAGATGCCCAAGAGCGTGCAGCCCAGGGCCAAGTCCGACCTCCATGAGATCTGGATGGCCGAGACGCGTGCGGAAGCAACCAAGGCCTTCGACAGGTTCCTTGAGAAGTATGGAGCGAAGTACGAAGGAGCGTGCGAGTGCTTGCGGAAAGACCGCGAGGAGTTGCTCGCCTTCTACGACTTCCCGGCCGAGCACTGGAAGCACTTGCGGACGACGAACCCAATCGAGTCGACGTTCGCGACCATCCGCTTACGCCACCGACGAACGAAAGGCAACGGCACGAGAAAGGCAAGCCTGGCGATGATGTTCAAGTTGGCCCAGGCGGCTCAAAAGAGATGGCGACGGCTCAACGGACATGAGCAGATGGATTTGATTCTCCAGGGAAGGACATTTGTAGACGGAATATTGCAGGACGCCGCCTGATTCTGATTTTCTTAGAACACAACACTTGACAATAGCTCGTTGTTTCCCCATGCCAATCTCCGAAATTCTTAGATGCTACCAAATCCCACCACAGAGCTGGGCGACTCCCCGGAGTCATTTGCTCAACGATGGCTTGATGGCGCGGACAATTGCATTGAGTAGGTGCAACGAAATTCAAATGACCACGGATGACACCGATTCACACGGATAATTTCAAAAGGTGCTTTTCATCGTCCGTTTGATCCGGTGCGCCAGGCGAAGCTTGGTAGATCCTGCAAGCTGAAAGGAGCTTGCCTTGTAATTGCCTGTTCAACATGTAGCCGAGCGGGCGTGGCTCGGGAGTAATCCCGGACGCGAAGCCCCGCGAGGCGAAGATGCGAGCCGTAATCAAGTGAACCCGTTTCGGCCTCGTTAAACAATTGGGAGTGGCCAGCCTTCCGGATTTGGTGAAGCCTGACATCGGCAAGGTAGCAACAGGCACGTGCACTTGCCGAACTCTCCGGGGTGATTGGGGACGGCGCGTATCGATGGATCTGCCAGGAACCTGGGAGGCCCGACTGAGTGGCAGCGGTGCCAACAACACCGTTTCCAACGGCGATGGGGAATACATAACCTGTCGTCCGGCTCGGGTCGGGAGTCGGCGGGGCTCATAGTAGTGTCGAAGCGGAGTAATGTCCGTGGAGCGAAGGG
>JAGQPF010000663.1 GCA_020426845.1 Planctomycetales bacterium | reverse complement strand
GCACCGGCAATTCCTTGCGGCTGCTCGCCGCGCACGGGCGAGGGCGCCCATGCTACGGACGATCCTTGCAGCCCTCAACCGTTGAATCCGCTTCGGAAAGCAGCTACGATTGGCGGGTGCCTGACGAGGGCGGGCCATCCGTGGACGTTCCCTCAAGGCAATTTGCCCGCCCCAAACGACACTTGGGGAATCGTGAAGAAGTCGCCGTGAGCGAACTTCCTCGATCGCTGGGCTTGGCCGAATAGGCCATTCTGGTTCACTTCGCGACGTTCCCGTCGGTGAAGTGCATTCGCCGGAGATTTCCGTTTCTCTCAAACAGGAGGTCTTTGGATGTATCTATTTCATGTCGGCGCGTTGGAAGTTCTGTGCGTCACCCTACTCCTCATGGTCGCGGTGCTCTTGCGGCGAAAGGGTGGGGCCATCTCCGGTTGGGCATGGGGAGTGGTGCTCTGCGCAGCAGTAGCTGCCTGCACGACTCCCGCCGATGTCGTGAGCTTGGCGATCGGCTTGCTCGCCTGTCTCACTTGCATGGCGTTTGGGACGCGACTTCGATTTGCTTGATTGAATTGTGTTTTGCTCGACACGTGGCACAGGCTGCCAGCGCTGCCAGCCTGTGAGCGATGTGAGTTTGCTCGCAGGCTGGCACGTGGCACAGGCTGCCAGCCTGTGAGCGATTGTGATCTTCGTCCACATGGCACACGTCCACATGACCAAGCCTGCTATCGCGAGGCGGGTTGCAGCACCTCAAGCGTGCCGCGGTTTTCTCGAGCGACCGTGGTCAAGCGCGTGGCCAGCGAACGCTTGGTGACGACTGCGTGAACCGGCACGATGACTTCACGATTGGGGCCGAGATTCGTGCTTCTCAAGTACCCCGTTGCCGACTCGTGCCAACCGCCACTGCCCAGCACATAAACCGCGGCGGGCCGCAGTTGGAGGGCATGCACCACGGCCCACCGCGCGCCCGTGGCATCGTCCGGCGCCGCTTGCAGTTCCGGGCTCGGCTGGGGAAGGCCACGCAGCCAGCGCGCCACGAGCCACAAGTTGTAACGCGTCGGCGGCAGTGGCCGGAGCTCGGGGCTGTGTTCGCTAAACATCCGGTGCGCCGCGCGGTCGTAAGCAATCACGTAGAAGTATTGCAGGGGATCGAGCTGGCCGAGTCGCGCCAACAACTCCTTGTGCAGAGCGGCTGCCGATGTATTGTCACTTGAATTGTCCACCACGAAGACAATGCACTCGGCCGTCTGCTCTCCGTCGCTGGCGCGAGCTGACACAAGCTCGCCTCCTGCCCCGGCCGCTTCCGAGGCGAGCCCCACGCTCGGATCCACTGGCACAACCGCCGCTCGCTGGCGAGGCACGTTGGCGACTTCGGCAATGTTGGCCATGGTCGGCTCCGCCGAATGGCGTCGGCGTTCGAGTCGCCCCGTGGTGGGGACTCGTTCTGCATCGGGGCCTCCCGGAGTGCGGCGCCGCGACAAACGCTTGGGCTCTGGCTTGGTGGGAGCAAGCACCACTTGGGGCTGCAGAAACTCCAGGGGGTCGGACTCATCGTCGGGCAAGTAGACCAGCAGGCTGTCCGGTTCGCGGCCGGTCACGGCCCGGCCAACGCCCCACCAAGGCGTTTCCGACAACGCCCCCAGCAAGGCGAGATGTGCTCCCACGGTGAAAACCAACGAGACGCTCCAATGGAGCGGGTCGCGCGAGCCACGTTCTTCGAACGCCGTCACAACCGCGAGCTCCCGCAAATCCGCGAGCTCCGGAGCATCCGGGAGGTCCTTCAGTTCGGGACTCACCTGATTCATCAGCTCGACCAACAGGAGGCGGCGAACGAAAACGGCGCGTGGGAGAATCGGCGCCGGCGTTCGATTATACGAGGCGAACGGGCGCCCCAGGACCTCCTCAAAAATAACTTCCAATTAACGCATCGGTCGTTTCCTGCAGAGCCCCCTCCACAAGCCTGTCGCCTCGGTTCGCCGGCGACATGGGAAAATCCGACCGGTCCGGCTACAATTTCCTGGTCTATGGTGAACGGCTCGGTTGAAGAGTACGGGCCAATTCCAGAACATTCCGCGCCGACAAGTTGATGCTCGGGCATCCCAATCCCGAGCGCTGTCTGCGCATGCCCCTCGCGAGTTTTCCATGCTCGTTCTGCAACATCCGTCTCGGCGTCGTTTTATCTCCATCGGCTCTCTGGGGCTGTGCGGGCTGTCGCTGCCGCAACTGCTGGAAGCCGAGTCGAGCCGGCAATCCACCTCCCGACGTTCGGTGATTCTCATTTGGCAACATGGCGGGCCATCTCAGCTCGACACGTTCGACATAAAACCCGACGCGCCGGAAGAATATCGCGGCCCCTATCGGTCGATTGAGACGAGCTTGCCGGGATTGCGAATCGGCGAGTTGTTGCCGTGCCAAGCGAAGGTGATGGACAAGTGCACGGTCATCCGCAGCTTTAGCCACGGCAACGGCGATCATTGGGCCGCCGCTCACTGGATGTTGACCGGTCGCCTTGGCGCCAACGGTTCGGATCGACGGCCGCGGCAACCTTCCATGGGCGCCGTGGCGTCGCACTTGCTGGGCGCCTGCCAGCCGGGAGTGCCCTCCACGGTCAACATGAACGACGGCGGCTTTGGCTTCCATGGCGCCTCCTATTTGGGTGTCGCCAATAACCCGTTCCGCATCGGCGACTTCAGCTACGGAAACGAGGCGGGGCGGCTGCCAACGGGAAGCGACAAGAGTTTCACGTTGGTCGACGGCTTGAACCGAGATCGCGTCATGAATCGCGTCTCGTTGCTCACACAGATCGATCACCTGCGCCGCGACGTGGACAACCGCGGAATCTTCGACAACATGGACCGCATGTCCGCCGAGGCTCGCGAGATCGTGCTGTCGGGCCGAGCCCGCGCCGCCTTTGACCTCGACCAGGAGCCGCTCGAGGTGCGCGAGCGATACGGAACAGGCTGGGGTGAGCAGGCGCTGCTGGCTCGGCGATTGGTGGAAGCAGGCGTGCGTTTTGTCACCTTGAACACGGGCTATTGGGACGACCACGGCAACATCCAGCGCGCCTTGGACGATAAGCTGCCCCGCCATGACCGCGCTGTCGGCACCCTGATTGCCGATTTGCACGAACGGGGAATGCTCGACGACATGCTGGTCATCACCGCCGGCGAGTTCGGCCGAACGCCGAAGATCAATAGCAACGCCGGACGTGACCATTGGCCGCAAGCTCAGAGCTTGCTGCTTGCCGGCGGCGGCTATCGCCATGGTCAAATTATTGGTGCGACCAATGACAAGGCAGAGCATCCCACGTCTCGCCCGATTGCGCCCGAGGACTTCTGTGCGATCATCTACCACTCGCTGGGCCTGCGGCCGGGCGACACGATCCGGGATCTAAATAATCGCCCTGTGCATCTGTTGCCGTCCGGCGAAGTGCCTCGCGAGTTGTTGTAGCGTTGCGAACTTGTCGAGCAGGTGCTGAACCAATGGAGTTGCTGCGTGATCGTCCGGAGCCAAGACCTCCGTTGCCGCTGCTGGTGACGGGAGTCGCGGGTGTCGCGGGTTACGCCGCGTTTCGCCATTTCCAGCGGCTTTATCCCGGCCAAGTGATTGGAACCCGGCGGGTCGACAACTGGCGGCTGCAAGGCGAGGGCATTGTCGGCGTGGATGTCGACGACCACCACGGCTTTGCCGAACTGTTTCGCCGCCATCGCTTCGCCGCCGTGCTGAATTGTGAGGGCAGCTGTGCGCTGAAGGCCTGCGAGCTCGATCCCCCCAGCGCGTGGCGAGTCAACGTGTTCAGCGTCGAGAATTTGCTGGAGCAGTTGGACGGGCGCGGCCGCCTCGTGCATCTCTCCATTGACCTGGTGTTTTCGGGCCTCGGGGACGGCGGTCATCGAGAGACGGACCCGACGGATCCGGTGACCGTCTACGGCCGCACCATGGCGCAGGCCGAGTCGCTCGTGCTGCAGCATTCCAACGCTTGTCTGTTGCGGATCTCGTTGCCGATGGGCGTCAGCTTCAACGGTCACGCGGGAGCGATTGATTGGATTCAGTCGCGTTTCAAGAAGGACAAGCCCGCCACACTCTATTTCGACGAGGTGCGCACGCCGACCTACTGCGATTGTCTCAACCGTGTGTTCGCGGAAGTTTTGGCCAACGATTTGCGTGGGCTGTTCCACGCCGGCGGCCCGCGACGCCTGAGCTTGTTTCAGATCGCGCAGATCGTCAATCGCGTCGGCGGATACGATCCCGACTTGCTGCAAGGCTGTCCTCGAATCGACGCGGGCCCCATGCCTCCGCGCGCAGGCGATGTCTCCATGGACTCCAGCCTGCTGGCCGACGCCTTGGCCGCCACTCCGTTCGACCCCTGGCCCGTGGATCCGCGTTGGCTGCCGACCGATGACCGATGGCACTATCGGCGCGAAGGGCACACGGGCTCCGAGCAACTGCTGCGCGAACAACTTTATCTGAATCCCGATTGCGGCAAAAGTCGCGAATGACCATGTCCGTATGCTGTCAGCAACCTGTCAGCAACGACGTAACGCCGGCCCGGTTGATCCTGACATTTGGGTTCAATTTGGCGGAACGCATTCATCGAAGGCTGAAGGCCTTCCGCAACGTAGCCCAGGTCAGAGCGAAGCGCCGGCCCGGGTTGCACGGCCCAGGTTGCACGGCCCTGGTTGCACCGCCCAGGTTGCACCGCCCAGGTTGCAGGTTGCGCGACATCGGATGACGAGGTAACGCCGCTCGGTTGATTCCGACATTTGGATTCAATTTGGCGGAGCGCATTCATCGAAGGCTGAAGGCCTTCCTCAAAAGCCCGGGGCAGAGCGAAGCGCCGGCCCGGGTTGCACGGCGAGGGTTGCGCAACCTGGGTTGCACGGCGACGGTTGCGCCACGTTGCACGGCGCAGGTTGCACGGCCCAGGTTGCGCGGCATCGGTTGCCACGAGGGACGCGGCTCGTCTGATCCCGACATTTGGGTTCAATTTGGCGGAGCGCATTCATCGAAGGCTGAAGGCCTTCCTCGGGTCAGAGCGAAGCGCGGGCCCGGGTTGCACGGCCCGGGTTGCACGGCCCGGGTTGCACGGCCCGGGTTGCGCGGCGAGGGTTGCGCGGCGAGGGTTGCGCGGCGAGGGTTGCACGACCCAGGTTGCGCAGCATCGGCCGTCACGAGGTAACGCCGGCGCGGTTGATTCCTACATTTAGGTTCAATTTGGCGGAGCGAATTCATCGAAGGCTGAAGGCCTTCCTCAACGTAGCCCGGGTCAGAGCGAAGCGCCGGCCCGGGTTGCACGGCCGCTTCCTCCGTCCCGTCTGCGGTGAGCTTCGCGCCACTGTGAACCCCAGAAACAACCTGACGCCCTGTTCTTGCTGCGGCCACAGAACCAACAACATCGACTTGCTGATGAGCCTCGACTACGACTTCCTCT
>JAGQPF010000662.1 GCA_020426845.1 Planctomycetales bacterium | reverse complement strand
TGCCGTCAAATCCCATCTCCGCAATGCGGTCCGCAAGTTCGTCGTAGGGCAAGGCCTGAACGAACTTGATGAACGCGCAGATTGGTCCACCGGGCCTCACAAGGGTCGCCTGCGATGGAGGCCCGACTGGTCCACCGGGCCTCACAAGGGTCGCCTGCGATGGAGGCCCGACCGGTCGTTTCGGCGGCTCGATCGCGAATGCGAGTTGGCTGGCGGGCAAGGCAGCGCAGACGGCTCCCAGCAACGCCCGACGCGAAATCGAGCTGGCGCCAACCCGTTCGTCGTGGCGAAGATCGCCGTTCGCCTTCGTGTTTCTAGACGCGCGCATCGAGCAGCCTCGCTTGGAGCCAAACGGGTGGACGGAGAAAAACACCGGATCCAGTTAGCCGCGCGAGACGCGTTTTTTCAGCTCGGCGACAACGTTCTGGAACTCGGCCCGGAGTTCGTTAAAGCGGGCGACCGACTTTTGCTCGTCGCTTTTGACGTAGTCCATCATGATGTCCTCCGCCTTGAGAAAATCGCCCGCGATGTCAGCGATCTCGCTGGCAATCTCGATCGGCACGTCGGTGACACCGTTGGCGTCGCCGTGCAGCAGGTCGCCTTGGTGGACCATCATGCCGCCGACGCGCACCGGCAGGCCAATGTGCAGCATGTGGCAGTAGGCATGGGAGCAGATCGTGGAGCCGGTGAAGACCGGATATTTCAACGCGTGCACTTGCTCGAGGTCGCGGCCGCCGCCATTGGTGACCAGCCCGACGGATCCGAACGCCTGATAGGTCGAACACATGACTTCACCGAACACGGCGGCCACCGGCGGCTCGTCGCAGTCCTGAAACACGACGACCGGCGGTCCCGGCAGTTCGCCGAACAGCTCGAGTTGGCGGCCGATGCTGCCGTAGGCGTCGCCGCCCGCCGGCGGCTCGTCCGAGCGAAACACGGAAGTCAGCGCGTAGCCAACCATCGGCGGCAGTTCGGGAAAATTGCAACGAACGCGGCCGTCCATGTAGCCGCGATTGCGGGGCCGAATATCGAACAGCTCGATGACGTTGCAGATGGTGGGAGTGTCAAACTCGGCGAGCTTGTCCAAGGTGGCTTGGGAGAGCGACATGCGTATTCTGAGCCAAGGGAGGGGAGGAGTAGGGAGGGGTAGGTGAAGGCGATCGGCGCGTTGCGGATTGTAGTGTGGTGCAGTTGCAGGCTGGCAACCAACGCCACAACAAGGCTGGCAGCGTGCTAAACGACAAGGCTGGCAGCGTGCAACACGACAGCGTGCAACACGACAGCCTGCACCACGACAATTCGCTGCTACTTCAAGTGCACTCGAACGCCGAACTTCTTCAACTGCTCAATTTGCTCCTTGGCCGCGTCACTCAGCGGGTTGCCGTCCAAGTACACATTCCAGAAGGGAGCAAACCGACGATCACCTTCGCTGTCCTTTTTGGCCATCTCCACCAACGTCGTCAAGTCCTTGACTTGGTTGTTCTTCAGGATCAAGTGACGCAGCTCGTCGTGCTCACTGAGCGGCGCAAGGTTCTCAACCTCGTTGTCCGACAGATCGAGATCCGAGAGCCAAGGCAACTTGCCGATCGGCGCCAAGTCCTTGACCTTGTTGCCGTCCAAATAGAGCGACCACAGCTTTTCCAGCTTGGCGAGCGGCTTCAGGTCGGCGATTTGATTCTTCGACAGGTACAGCGAACGCATGTTGGCAAGCGAAGCGAGGGCGTCGAGCTTCTCGACCTGGTTCTCTTCGAGCTCGAGGTGCTGCAGCGCGGTGACCGTGGCCAGCGGTTGCAGATCGGCGATCTTGTTCTTGTTCAGCACCAGCTTCTGCAAGACCTTCAACTCTTTCAGTGGGCCGAGGTCGGCGATTTCGTTCTCCGACAGAATCAACTCCGCCAAGGAACGGCAGTGCTCGAGCCCTTTGAGATCCTTGATGCCCATGCCCCGGCCGGTGATCGTGGAAATCTTCTCCAGATCCTCGACTGTCAGCGGCTTGTCATTATCTCGCTTCTCGAACACCGACTTGCGAACAGCCGCCTCCAGGTTCTTGTCGGCGAACAGGTCCTCACCCCAGGCCGGGGAAATCAACAGGCTCGGCAGGCAGGCGAGCAGAACAAGTCGGGAAACGAAGTGCAATGTGCGGGTCATGGCGTGAATTCTCGGCGGGGAAGTGCTCGGCATGTAGTGGGACCGTCGGGCCGGTTTGGGACGGCCAAGGAGACGGGGAGGCGTTCATTTTAGCACGCTTGGCGTGGTGAAATGGTTGCTTTCAGCCTAACTCACGCTCGTGCCACAATCCAGTTTGCCCGCTCCACCCGGCCTCACAAGGGTCGCCTGCGATGGAGGCCCGACTGGTCACGATTGCGACTCGGCTGGCAGCCATTCAAGCAACGCTTGATTCACCGCCGCCGGCGCCTCCATCGGGGTCATATGGCCCGAGCCAGGGATCTCGACGTAACGGTGGCCGGGAATCCGTGCGGCAAAGGACCGCATCTCGGCGGGCGTCGAGATCGCATCCTCCTCGCCGCAAATCACGAGGGTCGGCACATCGATCGTCGCCAGCAGGTCGTGGGCGTCGCGCCGGCAAGCCATCCCGCGCAAGGCGGCGGCCACTGTGGTGGCGGCTGTTCCCAACATCATGGATTGCAGCTGGTCGGCGATAGTGTCCACAGAGTCATGGCCGGCGTTGGCGGGCGCCAGCAGCTTGGGCATCATCGCTTTAGCCACCACCTCGACGCCGTCGGCAAGCACCTGCTGAGCCGCCGCCTCGCGCGCGGCTTGGGCTTCGTCGCTGTCCGGCGCCGCTTTGGTGTCCAGCAGCGCAAGGCCCCGCACGCGGCCGCGGTGACGCCGCCAAAACTCCCACGCGACATAACCGCCCATGGACAGGCCCGCCAGCCAGATCGGCTGTGCGATGTTCAGCGCGTCCAGCAGCGAGGCGAGATCGTCGGCATGGCGCGACATCGTCAGCGGATCGGCTGAGCCCCATGCGGTGCTGTCGCCGAAACCTCGCAGATCAGGCGCAAGCACGTCAACACCCGGCAATGCCAGCTGTGCCCGCCACATCAACCGACTCAGCGGAAACCCGTGAACCAGTAGCAGCAAGGGCGCACTGCTGCCTGGCGGTCTTGTGCGGTCATAAGCCAGTCCCGCCGCGTTGCCTGTTTCGATCATCGTTGCCTCCGCGAGTTCTCGTGTGCGATCAATTGGCGAGCCGCAAGAGCCATTGTGCAATCAACAGCGACGCGACCACGACCAGCGTCACGCCATTCCAACGAATCCAGCCCGGCTCTTCCAGCCCCCGCCAAGCGCGCATCAGCAACAGCAATTGCAAAGGGACTTGGGCTGCGACCAACAAGAAGAAGGCCGTGCCTGCGGGGCTGACCTGCCAGGCAAACCGGAAACGGCCGTGTGCCATATGCACAAAACAGCGGGTGAGTCCGCAGCCGGGGCAGGGCACTCCCGTGAGCACGCGCACACCGCACAACGATGGCATGGCTCGCCCACTTGGCAAGGTCACTTGGTCGGAGCGAACATCCGCATTCAACATGCCAGCTAGGGCGAGCAACGAAGCGAAGCCCGCTGCTCCGACCGCATGCAACAGCATGAGGCGGCTGCGTCGATGGCCGCGCGCGAGCTGCACGTCGGCGTCCGAGCGAAGCGGCGGGGTCGTCGGCGGGATCGTCGGCGGGACTGCTGCGGCGTGAGCTTCCGTGGGCGATGCCATCACTTAATTCGACGGTTCTCCGCCCGCATGCTTGGCCAGCGCGGATTCAAACACCTCCAGTTGGCGTCGCATCAATCCCGAATGAGGCGTTTGCGCCACGGCCAGACGCTGGTGTTTCACCGCGTTCTCGAAGTCGCCCACGGCGTAGTAGCAGCGCCCGAGCGTGTCGAGATACGTGGGACTGCCGGGCGTCAACTTCAGCGACTCCCGGCTGCAGGCCAGCGCGGATCGATAATCGCCCTCGGTGTTGGCGACCAGCCACGCGTATTGATTGTCCACGGTGCTCAGCCGTCGTTCGTACTGCTGGCGAACCGGCCCGACGGTGCGTTGACCGATCAGCTTGCGGTACTGCTCAATCTCGGCGAGCGTCCGCGCGGCGCTGGCGGTGATGCGTTGAGACACGCTGTCTTTCCATGCTTCATCTTGATCGGGCAGCCGATACATAGCGATCAGCACATCGGGGTCATCTCCGTATAGTTGGCTAGCGAGCTCCAAGTTCTCGCGGGCCTTTTTGTATTCTTTCTGTTCGGTGTACCCCAATGCGAAGAAGTAGTGCATTCGCGACTTGGCATACTGTGGATTGCGCGCCAGGTTCATCCGAACTTGGCGTTCGATCGCCTCCTGCTCCATGACCTCGATGGCGGGCTTGAGCGTTTCGGCGGCCTTGAGTTGCTGGAGCATGCCATCGTGCAGCATCTCCGAATAGAGGAATCGCGATCGCAGATTGTGCAAGGAGCCCGCTTCGTTCAGCCGGATGCGTTCCTCGAACTCGGCCGCCGCCCACTGGTGCATGCCGCGCTCGCTAAGCTGGATCGCCGCCTCGATGTGCTCTTCGTGGGCGTCCGGCTTCAGAGCCAGCGCGGCCTTGGCGGCCTCGTCCGCGGCTCCTTGGTTGCCACCGCCAAGCTCTGCCTCAGCCAGCAGATACTTGAAGTCCACCCGAGAATCGAAGTGCTCGGGATAGCGTTCCGCGAGCTCGCGAACCAGGCTCCAGGCCTGCTTCTTCATGAGCCAGACGGCGTTCTCTTTCACCTGATCGGCCGACCCGTCGCTAAGGCCCAGCGAGCGACGAATCGCCTCGGTCGCCTCCGCCAACTGGCCGGCGGACTCGAGTTGCTCGACGTGCCAGCGCGAGAGGTCGCGGACCAATCCGAGGCTGGTGCGCGTGGCAGCGGAGACAAGCACGCGCCGCTCTTCGCGAATCACGTCGTTCCATTTCTGCAGCGCGCCCTCGACGTCTCCGTCCAGCTGATCCGCGTACAACATCAGCCAGCGCGCTCCCGGGCGCCGACTGTCTTGCATTAAGCGGCGAATCTGGGCCGCGGCGGCCGGAGCGTTGCCGCGCGGCAACTGCATCGCTCGCAATGCGGCCAGCTTCGAGAGCCGCGCGTTGGTCTCATATCGCGCGAGACGGCATAGAGCGCGGCGGGGGTCCCCTTCATCGACCTTCGAGATGCTGTCGATGCGCGTCTCGCGATCCTGGTCGCTCTGATTTCCGTAATCGGTCAACAGCTGGCGCAGCGAAGCGGGGTCGTCCTCGGAAAACCACTGAACTCGCATGCTGCGGAGCAAGTAGCGAGCGCGAAGCACGACCTCGATATCGTCGATCTCAACCGCTTCATTCAAGGCGTCAAATGCGGCGAGCCCGAGCCTCTCCAGTCGCTCTTGAGCGCGGTCGCGAACGGCGAAATCCTCATGCCCCAAATCCCGAATGAGCTGGGCAATTTTTTCGTCCGCCTCGCCGGCCGCGACCGTAGGCTCCTGGGCGCGTACGATCGACGCCAACGCGGGCACGAAGCCAGCCATCAGCGCTACAGCTAATGAGACGGACAATCGCGCTCCGAAACTCGAAGCATGAGAGCGATGGCGTGAGTACACGATAGGGGTCCTTGTGCCGACTGCCCCGCCGCTCGCTCGACTGCGACATGCAGCCAGCGAAAGGTCCAAGCGGCGGGGATTGCGAGCCTCACAATCGAGCAGCGTCGAGCTGCTAGGCCGTTGAAAAACGCCGGATCCGGCAATCGACACCACGGATTGAGCAGAGTGACGGTGGTTCCGATTCGCAGTCGGGTCGTGATCAACAGGCTGCTATAGGATACACCCCGCAGCGGGGAGACGCCAAACGTCGGTGAGGCAACCATGGCGCCGCCGGAACGCCTGCCAACGTGGGCGGCAACGCCCATGGCCCGCGTTAAACGCCCCGTCAGAGGGGGCTACTGGTCCGGACCGCTGCCGTCCTCCATCTGATCGATGTAACGCCGCAATCGCTCGACCTCGTCGGTGACGTCTTTGAGGCGGAGCATATTTTGCACGCGTTTTACCAATTGAGCGCGATTCACGGGTTTGGAAAGAAAATCGTCGGTCTGTGCCTCGACACCTCGCTCGATGTCACCCAACTCATTCAGGGCCGTCACCATCAGAACCATCACATTGGCCGTGCTGGGGTTGGACTTGAGCTGCTTGCAGACCTCAAAGCCGCTAAGTTTTGGCATCATCACGTCCAGCAGGATCAGATCGGGCCGAAACGATTCGACCTTGGCCAAAGTGTCCTGGCCGTCAACCGCGAATTCAATTTCGCAGTCGATGTCGGCCAGATAGGCTTCCAGCAGTTCGCAATTGGCTTGGTTGTCGTCCGCAATCAGGACGCGGTTCGTCTCCGACATTCAGTCATTCTCCATCTTCAAAGTCCCGAGGTCCGGTTCGGGCCGCAATCCGACTCACCCGAGTCGAGGGGTCACGGCAATTCTACCAGCCTGTTGAAAAACACCCCACTGGCAATCGGAACCGTAGATCATCGGAATCTGGTCCGATTGCCGGATCAGGTGTTTTTCAACGGCCTCCCC
>JAGQPF010000661.1 GCA_020426845.1 Planctomycetales bacterium | reverse complement strand
TTGGAGGGAACACGCGAGGAGGTCGCGGCCATTAGCAAAGTGGTTCCGTCCGCCCAAACCCAACAGCTCCTGGGAGAGCATGCCTTGGAGGCAGCTGTCAAATCGGAACTCGAAAGAGCCGCCGTGATTCACATTGCGACCCACGGCTACTTCGCCAACGACCTGGACGAAGATTTGACGAATGACTCCTCCCGCGGCGAATCGCTGGGACCGCGCCAGACATCCTCCATGCTCGCCGCTCGCAATCCGCTGCTGCAATGCGGACTCACTTTGGCCGGCTGCAATTGCGATGTCTGGGTTGACGCCAACGGCCTGCCTGTCGACGGCGGCCAGGATGGCTATTTGTCCGCCGAGGAGATCATGGGGATGGATCTCGGCAAGGCTCGCTTGGTTGTGCTCTCAGCCTGCGAGACGGGGCTGGGCAATATTGGCAGCGGGGAAGGGGTGTTCGGCCTCCAAAGAGCTCTTCATATCTCGGGCGTCAAGTCCACCATCGCCAGCGGCTGGAAAGTCGACGATCGCGCGACTCAGCAATTGATGACCGAGATGTATCGGCGGATGTTTGCGGATAAGCTCACGCCCGCTGACGCCCTCCATGCGGCCCAGCTCCGCGTCCTGCGCCAATTCAATCCCCAAACAGGGCAGTTGGACGAGCGCAACGCGAAACCGGCTCCGCCCTACTATTGGGCGGCATTTTCGCTGAGCGGCGCTTTCTAACCTAATCCTACAACGCATTTCAAAAACTTCCCGATCAGCAATCGGGTTGATAAAAACCAGCAGGAAAACTGCCTTCGATTGCGCCAGGGAAGGTTTTTGAAATGCCCTCTAGAAGAAGCGATTGATCTGGAGTGAGAACTCGCCGTCGAAGAACCGGTCTTCTCGCAGCGAGCCATTATTGTTGAAGTGTCGCTCCCTCAGCGGGAACACCCCTGCGACGTTGACTCTCCATAGTTCGCTGATCTCCGTCTGAAGACCCACGGTCAGGTTCAGCACGTCAAATCGATTCTCGGCCCCGGGGCCGTAGAATCCCAGCGCAGACGGCAAATTGAAGGTCGTAGTGTCGACCAGGTCGGCGTCATTGAGCGAAGTGGTGTAGTGGAGCTCGAGCAGTGAAGCGATGCCCGTCACACCCTTGCCGCCACAACGGGCGCTATTGCAGGGATTCCGGTACAACCACTTGCCCAAAGAGACATCCGTGTAGAGCAGGGTCTGTTCTCTAATCCGCCCTCGGAACAAGCCATTCGCGTAGACCTCGTTGCCGTTGGTCGGAGCGTCGACTTGAATGAAGGATTGCAGCCAAAACGACTTGCCGATGGTTCGAGACGCGCCGACGAAGGGCATCAAGTGGACGGCGTGGTTGCCGATCCGAATCGTATCGGCAAGCACCGTGAAGTCGCCGGATCCGACGAAAGTCTCGGTGGCCGCCTGGATGGTGACACCGGAGCCCGTGGGGATGCTAACGCCCAGTCCCGCCGAAATTGACGTCTGCCCCACGCCGAGCAAGTAGGCCTTGATCGCAGTCGACAGATTTCCCGTTCCGCTCGTTCTCACGTTGAGCCGACTGGCGGTGACCGTTTGCTGGCCAAGATTGTCCAATGGGCCCAAGTTGAAGGACGAATGATTGATTCCCCCGGTGAATGGCATTCGCACATCGACCGAGAAGTTGTCATTGAGGAACGTCTTTTCAATTCCGAACGCGCCTTGATTCACGTCGTCGGTTTGCACGGGCGACGCCAGCCCGCCCGCCACGAACGCATTGTGAAAGTAGTTGTATGTTCCGTAGACGCGGTTCAGCGGCTGAACCTGGTTGTTCTCCGCGAACTTGATGCGGCGACTGCCTCCGGCAAACGGCACCGGAACACTGAGCTCGCCTGAAGGATTAAAGTTGAGGCTAAACGAGTCGCCCATCCTGAAGATCGTGGATCCGCCTCCGAAGTCGCCGATCATCTGCGGCGAGGCGCCACGGAAATTCGAGTTGGAGGCGATCGAACTTTCGAAATTGGCGCTCGCGAATTGAGAGTTTTCCGAGTCGTCGAAATTGAAGTTTTGATTCGCATCCAGGTCGAGATCGTCCAGTGCGCTGGGCTCGGGCGCAGGGCGTGGCGTGGGCTGCTCCGCAGGCTGTCGTGGCGTGGGTTGCTGCTGCGCAGGCTGCCGTGGTGTTGGCTGTCGCGGCGCTGGCGTTGTTTGTGGCATCGGCGCCGGCTGGCCGGGAGCGGTCTCCTGCAGTCCGTTCTGCAGCCACGAGGCCATCCCCACCACGGGTGCGATGTTCTCTTGCTCTTGTTGCCCGAAACCGCCGAACATGCCCACCACGGGAGCACCGGCCTCCGGCTCTCCAGGCAGCGCTGCAGACCAGTGCACGACCGGCGCGACGGTTCGGGCGGGGCCGGTTTCTTGCCCAAACGCACTCGAGACGAGGCTGCAACAACAAAGTGCAATTAGGAGGCGCATCCGTTCGTCCTGTATATTCAACACGGGCGTATCCAACGTACAGGACCAAGGTCCCTACAAGCCGCACAAGCCCTTCAACCGGCACAACCCGCAAACTCTTACAGTGGATCGGTTGCCAGGAGCAGCCAGTTGAGCCGGAATTCAGATGACCGACGAATACTGTCGAAAATCAAGGGATTTCCGTGTTCGCGCCGGCAAGTCCGTCGGGCGTCTCAACCCGGGGGCGGCGAAACCGGGGGCGGTGCTTCGCACTGCCCCGGGATACGGTGTGGAAGGCCCTCCTCAACCGTAAGGGCATCGCCCGGCATCGCCCGAGGCTTGCCACATTGGTTTCATGGAAGGCCAAAGGCCTTTCTCAACGAAGCCCGGGGCATCGCCCGGCATCGCCCCGGGTGCTGTGCGATCCCCTGGCCGCCTCGACGCGCGCATCACCTTGCGGCAACCATTCACCGAAGGCTGAAGGCCTTCCACAACGTAGCCCGGGGCAGCGCCCCGGGTTGGCCGTGCGATCCTCTGGCCGCCTCGACGCGCGCATCACCTCGCGGCAACCATTCACCGAAGGCTGAAGGCCTTCCACAACGTAGCCCGGGGCAGCGCCGGCAGCGCCCCGGGTTGGCCAGTCGGCTCCCTGGCCGCCTCGACGCGAGCATCACCTCACGGCAACCATTCACCGAAGGCTGAAGGCCTTCCTCATAGCCTGGGGTAACGCTCCAGGTTGGCTTTATTGTTCGCCCGCGGGCTCCAGCAACTGCCGAGCTTCCGCCAGCCGGCGCTCGCGATCTTGTTGCCGCAACGCCTCCACGATCTTGTTGCGGTCCGCGCGCGAGATCGGCAGAGTCACGGTCTCGCCGAGCACGCCGAGCGGCGCCTCCTCCATTCGCCAGTCGTCGCTACGTTGCGTGGCGAAAGGCAGGTCCTTATTGCCCATTGCCTGCAAATTCGCGAGCGGGTTGCGCCCCCAGGCGTAGCGAAAGTGGATCGGCTGGGGGACGAGCGGACTGGTCAGCACGAGTTGCTTGCGGTCGTACTGAATGCGTCCGCGATTGTCCTTCCCTTTTTCGGCATAGGCCACATCAGCCGGTTGAAACCGGCGATCCTCGCCCGCGATGGCGAAGCCTTGGATCGCGCCGTCTTCGGGATCGCCGACTTCCGTGTCAAGGGTTAGCCGCAGCGCTCCCTCGCTCGCTTCCATGCTCGTCAGCATGGGCGGCTTCCATTCGACCTGCCGAGCGAATCCGTATTGCGACGCCAGCGCCCAGCGCGCGATCCGCTCGCCCGCGGGGATCTTGAGCTGCGGGTGATACCAGCGGCGACGGAGGTCGTAGGTGCTCACGAAGCCGACGTTCTCATCCCCCGCGTTGTACAAGTCGAGGAAAGTCCGATATTGGGCTGCGCGAATGTCGATGCCGGCGTTGAACATCTTTTCGCAATAGTCTTCGCGCGTCTGCGGGTATCCCTCGGTGCACAACGAGAGAATGCCGAACGGCAGCTTTGAGTCGTTGAACGCCGCTCGCCAAGCCTTGATCATTTCGGGAAAAACGTCGCGATACATCTCGGCGCCAAGCGAGCCATCGAAGGCGTTGTTGTAACCCTGATGAAAGATCGCGCCCTTGATCGAAAGCCCAGCCAGCGGCGCAATCATGCCCGCGTAGCAGTGGCCGGGGAAATTGTGGTTGCCCATGGGACCGGGACGGAGATCGGAGGGGGGCTCACGGCGATCGGCGGGGATCGGATTGCCGTCTCGGCTTTGGCGCTCGAGCCACTGGCGATGCTGCTCGACCCGTTTGGCCAAGTCGGCCTCGGCGTCCCACTCGGCGACCGCCATGTCAAACTCGGCGAGCTTGGCGCGGGTCGGCTCGCTATCCAATTCGCGGAGCACGGTCAGCGGCGTCCACGTCTCGACGGTCGTCCCGCCGCGCGACGCGTCGATGACGCCGATCGGCACGTTGCTGGCCTTGTGGACACGTCGCGCAAAAGTAAAGCCGATGGCTGACAACTCACGGACACTTTCCGGCGTGCATGGATCCCAGTAGCCTTTGCGAAAGTGGCGCCCCGACCAATCGCTCCACTCCTGCAGTCGAGCGAATCCCCGTTTGAGCTCCGGGCCTTGCCCGTACGGAACGGTGAGGATGCGGATTTCCGGATAGTTGGCGGAGATGATCTCGAGAGCGCCATTCTCGACCTTCGCGATCTCGAACTCCATGTTGCTTTGACCGCCGAGCACCCAAACGTCGCCGACGAGGATGTTGTCGAGCACCACGGAATCGGATTTGCCCTTGATCGTCAACGGTCGCGGCGTGCTGCTGGCGGCCGTCGCCGGCAGCGTGACCCTCCACGCTCGGTCCTGGCCCGCCTCGGCGGACGCCTCGTTGTCCGCGAAGGTCACCTGGATCAACTCGCCGGGAGCGGCCCAGCCCCAAACGTGCAGCGGCTTGTCGC
The DNA here is from genome assembly GCA_020426845.1 of Planctomycetales bacterium. Lineage (GTDB taxonomy): Bacteria > Planctomycetota > Planctomycetia > Pirellulales > Pirellulaceae > JAGQPF01. The sequence continues at coordinate 2,907 of JAGQPF010000661.1, read as the reverse complement.
GCTGCAGCACCATGTTCGACTGGAAGACGTTGCTCACACTGAATTGGTCGGTGATCGCCGGCACGTCCAGCACATCTTCACGTGGCAGTTGCTGCGCCCCAAGGTGCCCAATCGGGCCGGAGAACAGGATGGCGAACGAGAGCCACGTGAACGTGAATCCCCGCATCATGGTTGAAAGTGGCGTCATCAAGTCGAGGTGGGGTGAGAGGGCGGGACGCGAAGCGTTGGCATTTTGGATTCCACCAGGATAATCGAAACCACATCGTGGGTAATGGCTTGTGGGACGCTTGAGGTCCAATCGGCGACGAGCGACGGCAAACTCGGCGTGGAATTCTTCCACTCGCGGAGACACGACGCCGCGGAGAAAATAGAATCACCTTCGTGGATCGTTCGCGGGGTGCGTGCTTCGAGGGGAGGGATCGTGCAAATCTGGGTGGACGGGGACGCTTGCCCCGTGGAAGTCAAAGAGCTGATGTATCGCGCCGCGAACCGGACGCAGACCAAAATGACTTTGGTCGCCAATCAGTCGATCCGCATACCTCGCTCCGAATTTATCGAGTCCGAGCTTGTGCGGACCGGAATGAACGCGGCCGACCGCCGCATCATCGAATTAGTGCAGGCGGGCGACTTGGTTGTGACGTCCGATATTCCGCTCGCCGCGGAAGTCATTGCCAAAGGCGCCCAGGCGCTGTCGCCAAGAGGTGACCTGTACACGGAGGAGAATATCGGGGAGCGGCTTGCGGTGCGCAATCTGCTCGACGAACTGCGCGGCAGCGGGCAAGTCGAAGGCGGCCCCGGGCAGTATACGAGTAAGGACCGGCAAGCGTTTGCCAATCAGCTGGATCGCTGGCTGAAGGCCGCGAAGAGTTGAGTTGCGACAAGTTCGGGAACGTGGATTGAGTGATTGTGGGGCAACACGGCGTCATCAAGAGACCGAATGTGGAGATTTGAAATGCAGCAGCACACCGGGATGAGAGCAGCCTGGGCTGCCGGGCTTGTTGGGGCACTTTGTCTGGCAGGAACAAGTTTTGGCGAGCATCGCGAGCCGATCCGAGCGGGCGTGGCCGAGGTGGACATCACGCCTCCGGTGGGATTCCCGATGGCGGGCTACTACCACGAGCGGCTCGCCGAAGGACAGTTGGATCCACTGAAAGCGAAGGCGCTCGTGCTGCGAGACGGGGAGACCGCCGGGGCGATTGTCGTCTGCGATCTGATCGGCATTGCCACCGACCTCTCACGCGAGGTGCGACGCCGAGCGGCGGAGCAGACCGGCATCCCGGCGGCGAACATCGTCGTCTCGGCAACGCATTCCCACACGGCGCCGGATTACATGAAGGAGCTCTGGCTGTTTCTCGGGAAGCAACCCCAAGAGCCGCTGCGCGCCGACTACATTCGCAAGCTGATCGATGGACCGGTGGCCGCGATTGTCGAGGCGGACAAGGCCGCGAAGCCGTCGCAATTGTTCAGCGGCGCTGCCAAGCAGACCACGCCGGTGGCCTTCAATCGACGCTTCGTGATGCGCGACGGCAGCGTGCAAACGTGGCAGAAGCACAGCAATCCGCAGGTGATCCGCGCGGCGGGGCCCATTGACCCCGAGATCGGGCTGCTGGTGGTGCGCGACTTGGAACACGATCGGACACGCGGTGTGTTCAGCAACTTCGCGCTGCACTTGGACACCGTGGGAGGCACGCGTTGGAGCGCCGATTACCCGTTCTACGTGGAGCGAGCGTTGCGAGAAACCTGCGGTCCCGACACGATCTCATTGTTCGGCACCGGCTGTTGTGGCGACATCAACCACTCCGATCCATCGCGAGTTGAGCGCAACAAGGCCGACATGATCGGCGGCTCCTTGGGCGCATCGATTTGCAAAGTCTTGCCGCAACTCAAGCCGATTGAGTCGACGAGGCTGACGGTCAACACGCGAACCATTGCGTTGCCCTTGCAGGATGTGTCAGCACCGGAGGTCGCTCGCGCCGTGGAACTTGTCTCGCTCGCCAAGGCCGGAGAGAAGGTCGCTTTCTTTGATCACGTGACGGCGTACAAGCAACTGATTCTTGATCAGTTTCAACATCGACAGCCCCATGCCAACACGCCGGAGCACATCACTTGGGGCCTGAGCCGCTCGCTAGCTGGAATTGGCGAGGCACTGCCCGTGGACGTCACGGTGATGACGATTGGAGACGATGTGGCGTTGGTCTGTTTGCCGGGCGAAGTGTTTGTGGAATTGGGGCTGGCCATCAAGCAGGCCTCGCCGTTTGCCACCACGCTCGTCGTCGAGCTATCCAATGCCGTCGAGACCATCTACGTGCCCCATCGCGCCGCCTACGTCGGCGGAAGCTATGAAGTCACCAACTCCGCGCTGCTTCCCGGTGGCGGCGAGCTATTGGTGGAAACGGCGCTCACGCTGCTCAGACAAGCGGCATCGACCGCAAACCAACCCTAATACAAACGCAACAAAAGCCTCGCAAGGGGCGACAGACGTTAGCCACGCCTGCGATGAAGGCCCGACCGGTCCATGTTTGTGAAGGAAACCCGAAGCGTCAGCGAGGGATAAGCAGCGAGCATCCCCTCTTTTTCAGCGAGGGATAAGTATTAGATTCGATGGGCATGGGCGATCCGCCAAGGAAGCCAAGAAATAAAACAAGCCTTCGATTTCGCGAGGGGCGCAAGCCCGTGGAGCCGCGTGCCGCACTCGCTCGAGCTTCACACCCCAAGCCCCCGCAAGGGGCGACAGAAGTTAGCCACGGGCGCAAGCCCGTGGAATTTGCGTGGCGCAAGCCCCCTCGAACCTCGCGCACCAAGCGCAAAAGCCCCGACAGGGGCGACAGAAGTTAGCCACGGGCCAAAGCCCCTGGAATCGCGTGGCGCAAGTCGCTCGAATCTCGCACCCCAAGCGCAAAAGCCCCA
>JAGQPF010000660.1 GCA_020426845.1 Planctomycetales bacterium | reverse complement strand
GTGCAGGCCGTGCGAAACCTGCGCAACCCGGCGGTGGAAGGCTGCCGGGTCACCGTGCGAGTGGAGTGGGAGCCGCGCGTGCGGCCGGTGTCGCTTTCCCAGGCTCTGGCGGAAGTGAACGCGGTCGACGACCTGGGCAATCCGCTGTTGCCCGAAGGGCAAGGCAGCCGCGGCTCGGAAGTGCAGCCAGGCATCTCGGGAATCGAGTTGGAGTTGCCGTTGAGCTTGCCGGAGCGCAAGGCAACCAAGATCGCCTCGTTGAAAGGGCGGCTTGTTGCGCTGGTGCCGGGGCGCCTCGAGACGTTTCGGTTCGACCGCCGCTTGGATGAGGCGCGTGGGATGGAGCTCCGCAAGGCCGGCTGCACGGTCGTGCTCGACCGAGTGCGGAAGAATGGCGATTTGTATCAGGTGCAGATTCGAGTGCGTTTCGACGAGGCGCGAGAATCGCTGGAGTCGCATCGGGGTTGGATTTTTCAGAACGAGGCCTACATTGTCGATGCCAAGGGGCAACGCGTCGCCAACGCGGGGCTCGAGGCAACGCGGCAGTCTGCCGACGAAGTCGGAGTCGCCTATCTGTTTCCGCTCAAAGACGGCCTCGATGGATGCAGCTTCGTGTATCGGAGTCCCGCCATGATTCTCGAGATGCCGGTGGAATACGAACTGAAGGACATCCCGCTGCCGTGAGCCAATCCTACCGGACTTGCTCCCGCGCAGTGTGCGGTTTGAGCGTCACATTTGCCGCGCTTGTCGGCGTCGCCAGTGGTCAGCCGACTGCAAAGCCGACTGTAGGGCCCGCCGCACCCGCGCCCGCCGCCGTGGCGGTTGCCAGCGTCAACGGTCACATGATCACCGCTGCCGACGTGGAGCGGCAAGTCGAGCGAGTCGTGCGGGGCCGCGATGTCACTGCGGCCGCGCGCACTCGATTGCTGGAGACGGCGCGTGAGCAGCTGATCTCGCGGCAACTCATTCTTGCCTATTTGCATCAACATCAAGCGGCACCATCCAAGGATGACATCGATGTCGAACTAACCCGGATCTCCAAACGCCTAACGCTGGAAGAGAAGACGTTGGATGACTACCTGAAGGCCTCTCGGCTGGATGAACGCCAGCTGCGCGAACTGCTGCGGTGGCAGCTGGGCTGGCAATGGTATCTCGATCGGTATTTGACGGACGAGAACCTGAGCCGCTACTACGAGCAACATCGGCTGGAGCACGACGGTTCGGAGTTGCGGGTCGCACACATTCTGTTCAAAGCCGATCCAGCCGATGGGGCGGCGATGTCCGCCGCCGTGGAGCGAGCCACGGCAGTTCGTGGAGAGATCGAGTCCGGAAAACTGACCTTCTCCGCGGCGGCGAAGCGACACTCCGACTCGCCGCAGGCCGACCAGGGCGGCGAGCTCGGTTGGATCACCCGCCGCGCCCCGATGCCCGAAGTCTTCTCGCGGGCGGCATACCAGCTGCAAGTGAGCCAGGTCAGCCCGCCCGTCAGCACGGCGTTCGGCGTCCATCTCATTCAGTGTCTCGAGATCAAGGCCGGCAAGAAACGCTGGCAGGATGTGCGCCCCGAGTTGGAGTCGGCAGTGACAGCACATTTGTTTAGCTGGGTCGCCGATCAACAGCGCAGCAAAGCGAAGATCGAACGCATGCCGTTTCCCTCTGTCCCCGCGCCTATTGCGCAGTGACCGCCAGGATGACACCAGGAGAAGAGAGCGACCCACCGGGCCTCACCAGGGTCGCCAGCGATCTGTTCGAGCCGGACTCTCAATGGAGACGGCAGTTTCGCCAGCGCGTGCGAGCCTGGTTCCGCAAACATCAGCGTGACTTGCCCTGGCGCCGAACTCGTGATCTCTATGCGATCTGGATCAGCGAAATCATGTTGCAACAGACGCAGGTTGCAACGGTGATTCCGTATTACGAACGCTTCTTGAAGGCGTTCCCCGACGTAGCCGCGCTGGCTGCTGCGCCGGAAGCCGAGGTGCTAAGACGCTGGGAAGGATTGGGGTACTATCGCCGAGCGCGCCAACTTCATTTGGCCGCGCAGACCATTGTTGACCGGCATGACGGAGTGTTTCCCCG
>JAGQPF010000077.1 GCA_020426845.1 Planctomycetales bacterium | reverse complement strand
CTTCCGCCCACGAGAACTCCATGTCGGCGCGCAGCAGCTCCACGAGTTGCCGCACATACTGCGGGTGCTCGCGGTCGGGCAAAAAATCCTCGAAAGCGACGTCACGCCGCTCGCCGCGGACCAGCTCGAACTCCTCGACCATCGCTTCCAGCTCGGCCGACAGCTCCGGCTCTCGGGCAATGCTGTCCATGTACTGATACTCCATCAACTCGAAATGTGCGTGGTGATTGGACTCGCCACTAAGCCATGGGCGAACTCCCACAGGCTGGCAGCCTATGCCACGACAATCACAGGCTGGCGGCCTGTGCCACGACAATCTTCACAGGCTGGCAGCCTGTGCCACGAACTGCGACTCACTGATCCTCTTGCTCCTCGGCGATCACTTTGGCTAGCTTTTGCCGAAACCCCTGCAGCAATCGCTCCACCGATCGCTTTGATCGCTTGGTGCGAGTGGCGATTTCCGCCACCTCATACCCTTCGATTCGCAACAGCACCATCATCCGTTGCGACTCGGAAAGCTCCTCCAGCAGGTCATCCATGGTCAACTTCAGCATCAGATAGGCCTGCTGCTCCTGCTCGTCGGCCAGATCCGCGCCCGTGTCGATTGCGGTAGTCTGCCGCACATCCCGCTTGGCCGCGCGATGATGGGTCGCCTTGGAACGAATCTTGTTCAACGCCATCACGAGGAACAGCTTCCACAGCTCCTCGCCGTCGGGAATCTCGTATTGGCCTTCCGCGGCGCGGCGAAAGAACGTGCGAAACACCGATTGGACAACGCCTTCGGGATCGATGCGAACCGCCAAATCATTGGAAGTCTGGGTTGCCGCGAGCGACTGCAGCCGCTTGGCATACCGCAAATAGATCGCGGTCGCCGCATCTTGCTCGCCTTCCCGGAAACGGCGAAGCAACGACTGGTCGGATGCCCCATCTTCCGAATTTCGGCGCTCGGGCTTGTCTACATTCAACGTGGCACTTTGAGTCTTGGCGAGGCAACACGAAGGTGAGCGCCTACCCCTCGTGGCGGCCCAAGCCTCGGACGCATGGCTGCGAACGGCTGGAATGACTGGCGGAAGGCAATCGGCAACATACCCCTGCATTTTACACGGTCGGCTGAATGGCGAGAAATCGAGGGCGGGACAGTCGAGGCAGGCGTACTCGACTATCAAGAGAAGATGAGTGCGGCCCGATCATCCGCCACGAATTGGCCAAATTTATTCCAATGGCCAAAAATCTCTCACCGAGCAGGCGAGCTAGTCGCGGTAAAACACGGCCAACCAGACCGTGGGCTCGGGCGAAGTCGACTCGACCCGATGTTTAACGTGGGCCGGAATGTTGACATAGTCGCCCGGCTTCAACGTCAGCAACTCGTCGCCATCGGCGAACCGCAGCACTCCGCAGCCTGACAGCACGATCACCCACTCGTGTTCTTCCTGGTCATACCAGAACTCCGCCGGACTCCGTTGGCCCGTGGAGATGATCCGTTCGACTCGCACATGGCGGTTCTCGGCCAGGATCGCCGTCAACTCTTCGGAGGTCGGCAGGTCCTTTGCCCCCGGGAACAGGTTGCCCGTCATCAACTCCACGCGTCCACTCCCTTAAGACGACCGCCTTCGCCACTGAAAAACTCTGTGACGATTACCGGATCCGGTGTTGTTCAGCGGCCTCCTAACCAACCCGACGCAACACGAGCTTGATGGACAACCAGGGGATGAAAAGGAAGACCAAAGTCAGAATCTTCAACGCTCCCAGAGCACAGTAGAAAATGACGTCAAGCTCGTGCGCCGTCAGCCCAAACATCGGTCCGTGGATCCGGTCGATCACGCCCGCCAGCGTCAACATGGCGACGAGCCAGATCATCAGCAAGCCGAAGGCGAATGCCCAACATCGCAGCAGGACGCGCTCCAGCGTTGCCATCAGGTCGCGAGTTTGCTCGGTCATCACCGTTCCCATTGATGTTGTGTGTTGTCAACGGCCCACGTATGTCACAGGCTCCGTCCAACGACATTCTTACCGCCTCTGCCAACGAAGGCAAAGTGGATGCGGTAGAATCCATCCATCGGGACCCCATCGTTTGCACGCACTTCAAGTATTTTGCAGGCCACGCTCGCAGCTCATGAACGCATCCTCTCGTTCCCTGAAAGTCGCCGTCATTGGCGGCGGCATGTTTTTCGACGACATTATTGGCCAGACCTTCAAGGACTTCATGCGTGGCGGAATCGCCGGCGCCTTGAACAGCATCGGCATGAGCCATCTGGCGCCGGCAGTCGCGGATGTCGGAATCGACGTGGTCGCCGTCGGCACCCGCAGCCAGCGCAGCGGCACGGCGGGGCGGATCGTCGAATGGTTCGCCCAAGATCTTCCGGAACGCAAGATCGAAGCCTGCTACGGCGATGCCGTGTGGCGAGACATCCTCGCCAAGCACGAGCCCGATGTGTTGTTCGTCGCCACACCCGACCACGTGCATACCGAACCAATTCTGGATGCGATTGCGGCTGGCTGTGACGTGATCACCGAGAAGCCGCTCTGCCTCACGACCGCCGAGGCGGACGAGATCATCGCTCGCGCCACCAAGGCCGAGCGGATCGTCGCGGTCGACATGCACAAGCGATTTGACCCGTTCGTGCGCGACATGATGCTGAACGCGGAAAAGAAATACGGCGCCATCAATCGCGTCCGCGCAGTGCTCGAGGAGCCGCTGGAGGTCAGCACGGAGATCTTCGCTTGGGCCGAGCAAAGCAATCCATTTGCCTACGTCGGCTGCCACTGGCTGGATGTCGTGCACCACTACCTTCAGGTCAAACCGCGAGCGGTGTTTGCCACCGGCCAAAAGAACCTGCTGCTCCATTGGGACAAGCACCATCTCGAAATCGCCCAGCGTCGCGGCGTCGACCCCGCCACCTTCAAGCGGCGTGAGCCGATCAATACTTGGGACAGCGTCGACGTCGCCGTGACCTACGACAACGGCATGCGAGGCGACTACAACAACAACTGGATCAACCCCGCCGAGTTCGAAGGCGCGGTGAACCAGGAGATCGAGCTCTATGGCATCTACGGCCGCGGCATCGTCGATCAACAGGACCGTGGCTTCCGCGAGGCAGTCATCGGCGACGGCTCGCGAACGCGCAACCCGTCGTTCGGCGGCCGCGTCCGGCACATCGGCGGACATCTCGAGCTCTTCGGATACGGCAAGGCCTCGATCGCATCGGGCCTGCTAGCCATCATTCGCCGGCGTGTGCTGGGCGAAACACTCGACGATTTGGCCGAGACCTACCCGACCGCCGCCAGCCAACGCGACGTCGTCCAGGTGATCGAGGCCGCCTCGTTGGTGGCCCAACGCAACTACGAGGCGTTTGAGGCCGGCCGCGGCACGCCAGTCAGCGCTCGGCTTTCCGACACGGAAATCGAGCTAGTTGAAGGGTAGGCTGTTGTCAGCGGGCCGCCGAGAGTGCCTGGACGGTGAAAGTCATCGCAACCCCAAGATCCGTCGATGTCGCCTCCATCAAACAAGCCGCGCTGGCTGAAAGGCAATTTGATCACTCTAGGCATCATGGTGGTGCTCGCCGTCGGGATCGTGTGGTGGATGACTCGCGGTTGGATGGACCAGTTGGCGGATGCATTGGCCGACGCCTTCGGCGATCAGATGGCCGAGATTTCCGTGATGCTCACCCTCGAGCTGATGCCTGAGGGCTCCAAACTTCCCGCGACAGAGATGGAGGAGGTAAGTCAGCAAGCGCGGCGACTGGGGCAGCTAGCGAAGCAAGATCGCATTAGCGACGAGCGGATGGCAATCATCCTCGAGGAATTTGCCAAATCTGCATTTTCGAGCTCATTCGCGCTTTCAGCATCAGAATTGGAGTTCTTGAACCACTCGGGGCTGTCGGACGAAGAAAAGGAAAGTGGCGGTGTCACACTGGCCCGTGTCATCTCCGGCATTGCCACCGGCAAGATGAATCCCGACGAACTTGAGCAATTGAGCAATGAGTTCACCGTTGCGAAAGGAAATCGCCAGGAGCTCAAGCCGGATCTGACGGATGAGGAACTCCGCAGCCTTTTGACCCGCATGGACGCAGCTGCGGACAAGGCGGGCGTGCGCAAACGGACGGAGGAGATCGACCTTTCGGACGAGCTACGGCGTATGATTGACGCAGCAGTTGGGGAACCAAAGTCGAATCGCGATGCCCCTTGATGCGCCTCGCACCGGGAGTCAGCCATGGAACTCGATGAAGAATTGTGCCTGTGCTTTCACGTCACACGACGGAAGATTGCCAACTTCATCCGTATCGAGCAGCCCAAGGCCGTGGGACAGATCGCCGAGTGCTTCGGCGCCGGCACGGGGTGCGGATGGTGCCGGCCGTTCATCCAGCGCATGTTCGAGAGCGCCGCAGCGGAAGGCGAGCTCCCCTCGGCAGAGCAATACGCCCAGCAGCGGCAGCAGTACATTCGCGAGACCAAAGGCGAATAGCGAACTTGCCCCCGGGTCCGCAGCTCCCAGCTCACGGTTCAGTGGCAATGCGAAACGCGATCTCGCAGGCACTGAGAAACTCGGACATCACCAGCTGTTCGGTGACCATATGCTGGTTGCGTTGCCCGCACCCCAGGCTGACCGTCGGAATGCCGTGTTTGGTGATCCAATTGGCATCGAGCCCGCCGTTGGCCACGGCGCGAACGGGGTCCAATCCGGCCCGGCGCACCGCCTCTTCGGCAATCAACACACACGGCTCGTCGGGCTTGAGCAAAAACGAGTCGTAGTCGAGCCGGCTCTCAATCTTGACCTTGCCCGTCTGGCCGGCCACATTGCGAACCTGCTTGGCAGCATCCTTGAACGCCCGCTCCATTTCACGGGCAATTCGCTGGCGGAACTTGCCGTCATGACTGCGGCACTCGGCCAACAGCGTCGCCTGATCGGCAACGACGTTTGTCGCCACTCCGCCGTGCAACGTGCCCACATTGCTGGTGCCATGCTCGCCCTTCGCTCCATGCACGTCGCCGTGCCAGCCACCCCGATGTAGATCGGCAATGGCCAGAGCGGCGATCGCCAGCGCGCTGACTCCCTGCTCTGGGGCGCCGCCCGCGTGGCTGGCGATGCCGGTGATGTCGATCCGCATGCGGATGCCCCCGGTGGCGCCGATGGTCAACTTGGCCGGCCCGCCGCCGTCCCAATTGAACGCCAACGGAGGGTTGCCCAGCTTCGCCAATGACACGTTTCTGGCGCCTTGTAGGCCAATCTCCTCCTGGACGAACCAGCAGAACGTCAGCGGCGGACGGGGCAAATCTTGGTCCAGCAATTCCAACGCGGTGGCGAGCAACACCGCGCACCCCGCTCGATTGTCGGCGCCAAGCCCGGTGGGACCGCCATCCCGCTTGCCGACCGATGTCACCACATCGCCCTTGCGTTTGGGCTGAGAGCCAACGCATACCGGCACGGTGTCCAGATGAGCCGACAGCATTCGCCGCGGCGCTCGCTTGAGCGATCCGGCGCCGGGAACCTTCATGATCAGATTGCCGACTTCGCCCGGCGCGGGTGTGCGCTTGTGAGCCGTGTCGTTTGAAATCCAACCCGGCTCGGCGCCGGCCGCGAGCAAATGCTCGCGAATCCGCTCCGCCACGCGGCCCTCGTGGCAACTTGGCCCCTCGATCGCCATCAGCTCCATCACAAGCGACTCGGCGCGCCGCCGATTCAGTCCAATGCTCACAGCTCCTGTGCCTTCCTCATCATGGTGTAGCTCTCGGGTACAACACGCCCCATCACCGCGCACATCGCGACGAAGATCACCGGGACGGGTCTGCATCCGCCGGCTTCGCGCGTCGCATCACGACGGTATCCGACTTCAGCACCGCTCTGACCAGTTCAGGCACCAAATCCGTGCTGGAGAGCACCACGGCCAGCCCCTCTTCGGGAATCCGCTTCGCCAGCTCCTCGGGCGACAGTACATTGCCATCCAGGTCCGTGAAATCGAACAGCCCTTTGGTCTCGACGCGTTTCTTCTCCGTCACGGGCACCATGCGAGTCTGCTTCTGCTCGACATGGGTGATCGTCCCGTCCGCCTGCGCCACCGGCACCTTCACCGTGAACTCCTTCGGCGCCACCTTGCCGGGCACTGTCACTTCGAGATCAATCTTGACCTCGCCGCCATCGGCGAAGATCTGTTGGCATCGCACACTCGGCACTTGCGCCGCGGACTGCGTCTCCGGAGCGGCCACGGCCTGCACTCCCGGTACCTGGAAAGGCAATGCCTGAATCTGAATCGGCGGCTGACCAGGAACCTGCCCCTGTATTTGGATGCGCACTTGTGCTTGAACCTCGGAAGCCACCAAGGCCAACAGCATCACAATGACAACACGTTTCATGATCGAAATCCTGCGCACGGGAGACGTTGAATACTTTGAATATCATCGCGACTCAACGGGTGAAAATCAACATCCGGTTGGGAACCACGAAGAGCACCAAGAGCACGAAGGACAGACAGTCAAAGAGACAAAGAGACAGACTGACTGACTGGCAGAACGAAATCAAAAAACAAAACAGACAAACAAAGAACGCCGGACTTGCCCCCGGCAAGCGACGTCAACAAGCCCTGCACCCTAGCTCTGCCCCTTGCACAGAGGGCCCACGCTCCCACCCCCTCTGCCAGATCCCTAATCCCTAATCCCTAATCCCTAATCCCTAATCCCTAATCCCTAATCCCTAATCCCTAATCCCTAATCCCTAATCCCTAATCCCTAATCCCTAATCCCTGATCCCTGATCCCTGATCCCTGATCCCTGATCACTGATCCCCATTCCCCGTTCCCCGTTCCCCGTTCCGTCATTCGTCATTCGTCATTCGTCATTCGTCATTCGTCATTCGTCATTCGTCATTCAGAATCACTTCCTTCGCGCGCTCCAATTCTTCGTGCTCTTCGTGCTCTTCGCGGTTTAAAAACAGAACTGTGTCTCACACCTGTCACACTCCCCCTCCACTCAAAAAGTGAAATAGAGAAGTTTGCCTACAATCAACCGGCAGTTTTTAGTCAAGCTACTCGCTCAAACGGAGTTGACCCAATGGAGTTCGACCAACTATCAAATCGAGTCATCGGCTGCGCGATCGAAGTGCATCGCGAGTTGGGCCCCGGGCTGCTTGAATCCACCTACGAGCGATGCCTGAGGTACGACTGACGCGTGCCGGCCTCTTATTCTCCGTGCAGCACCCACAACCTGTGAAGTACAAGGATGTCGAAATCGACTGTGGCTATCGAATCGATGTGCTTGTTGAGAACCGTCTGATCCTGGAGTTGAAAAGCGTTTCAACCGTCACCGAGATCCATCAGGCCCAGTTGCTAGCCTATATGAAGCTGGCGGGCATCAAGATTGGCTTGTTGATCAATTTCAACAGCAAGTTGCTGAAGGAGGGGATAACGCGTTTTGTGCTCTGAACAGGCGAGCTACGCAGTGCCGCGCGGTTCAATCGTGGTTAGCCTCGCCATGCTGCGGCGCAGCTGCCCGCAGGCGGCGTTGATCTCGTCGCCTTTGCGTTGGCGGAATTGGACGTTGACCCCGGCTTGCTCCAGCAACTCGCGGAATTGCCGTTGCGTCTCGGGAGATGGTGTCCGATAGGGCAGTCCAGCAACGGGGTTGTAGGGAATCACATTGAGCAGGGCGATGCGTCCCTTCAAGAGCGCGCCCAGCTGCCGCGCGTGGTCGGCCGAGTCGTTGATGTCGCCGAGCAGCACGTACTCGAACGTCAGCCGCCGTCCGGAGGCCTCAAAATAGCGGTCAGCGGCCGCGAGAATCTCGCCAAGGCCGCCCGACTTGCGATTCACGGGCACGAGTTCATCGCGCAGGGCGTCGGTCGGAGCATGCAGCGAGACCGCGAGTTGGAAGTTGCGTTGCTCACGCACGAGCCGGTCAATGGCCGGGGGCAGGCCGACGGTCGAGATGGTGATGCGTCGCGGGCTAATTCCAAGGCCTTGCTTGTGACTAGCGTCTCCTAGCGCGGCGAGCACGCGATCGAGGTTGGCCAGAGGCTCGCCCATGCCCATCATCACAATGTGACTCAGCCGCTCATCGGCCGGAAGCAGACGTTGTAACTGCAACATCTGCTCGAGAATCTCGCCGCGTGTCAAGTTTCGCTCGACGCCGTCGAGTCCGCTGGCACAGAACACGCAACCCATCGCGCAGCCAACTTGGCTGCTCACACAAATCGATCGCCTCACACCGTCGCGCAGCAATACGCATTCGACCCGGCCGCCGTCAAAGGTCTCCAGCAACAGCTTCTCCGTGCCGTCGGCAGCTTGGTCATGGCGGACGACACGCATCGACCAAAGCTGAAACGCCTCGCCAAGCCCCGCGCGTAGCGATTGCGGCAAATCGGTCATGTCAGCCACCGACTCGGCTCGCCCTTGAGCCAGCCAGCGGCGAATCTGCGCAGCGCGAAACTTGGGCTGCCCCGTCTCCGCCAGCCATTGAGCAAGTTCGGACGGCTCGCCTCGCTCGGCCAGGCCGCTGTCAAGCAGGTGTCGCATCAGAACAGCTCAGTGATCGGTGTGCCAAACGGCAACACGCGATGGGGCCGACCGGAGGCGGAAATGTAGTGAGTGCCGATGTCGACGCCAACGTGATCGTAAATGGTCGCCAGCACATCCTGAGGCGTCTTGGGGTTGTCCTTAGGAAAGGCGCCCTTGGAGTCCGATGCGCCGATCACGCGCCCGCCCTGAACCTTGCCGCCGGCAATCGCCGCGCTGAACACGTTCGGGTAATGATCGCGTCCGGCGTTCTGATTCACTCGTGGTGTGCGACCGAACTCGCCCCAGGCGACAACCAGGGTCGACTCCAACATTCCGCGTTGATTTAGGTCCTCGATCAAGGCGGAATAGGCCTGATCGAATCGAGGCAAAAAGCCGCGCCGGAGCGAGTCGAAGCCTTGCACGTGAGTGTCCCACCAACGCAAGTCCACGGTCACCAATCGAACACCAGCTTCGACCAAACGCCGCGCCAAGAGAATCCGCTGACTCCATGCCGGAGCGCCGCAGCGGTCCGAGGCCCCCGGATCGAACGCGGGCATAAACCCGTATCGCTCTCGAACCTTGCGAGGCTCCTGTTCCAAGTCGAAGGCGCGCTGCGCGGCGGGTGAGCTGAGAATGTCCCAGGCCTGCCGGTCAAATCGATCCACGGCGACCATTTCTCCGCGGCGATCGACTTCCCGTCTCATCGAGTCGAACGTGGTCTGCAGACTACGGCGGCTTTCGAGCCGATCGATCGAGAGGCCGCTGGCGAGCTGGAAGTTGGGAACTTCGAATTTGCCGTCTTGAGCTGGATCGGCGATCGTCTCGAACGGGCGATAGGCAGGGCCAAGATACGCGGAATCCACACCCGGCACATTGCGTGGCACCATGACGTAGGCGGGCAGCTCGGGTGTCAAGTGGCCCAGTTGTTTGGCCACGATCGAGCCGCAACTGGGCGCCACATTCGTGTTCGGATCGGTACCCGGTGGATAGCCGGTGAAGCAGATTTGGTCGCCGGCGGAATGGCCGGCATTATTGTGATGCAAACTGCGAATGATTGACCAGCGATCCATGACGTTGGCGGAGTGCGGGAGCATGTCGCTGAGCTGTATCCCGGCAACACGCGTGTTCATCACGCCGAACTCGCCACGAATCTCCTCCGCCGCCAGCGGCTTCGGATCCCACATATCGATATGGCTCGGGCCGCCCCGCATCCAAAGTAAAATCACCGAGCGGTCACGTTTGTCGGTTGCCCCGAGCGCCTCGCGCCGCAGCAGCGAGTTCAACGACAACGCTCCCGCAGCGCCCGCTGTGAGGAATCCGCGACGGCGGAAGGCAGTTCGAGCTTCCGAACAGATGCGAGCTTGCATTCCGATTGACCCGGTGGGAGGTAGCGAGGTAGCGAGGTGACATGCGGGGAGGGGAGCGTTGCGGCGCGGCCACAATCAATTATCGACGCCAAACACCAAGATAGCCAGTGGCAGCGGTCGGCCACGAGGTCAATTGGCAGACTTAACGGGCTTGAACCCCAACGACGTCTCGAGCCAGGTGCCGCAGCTGCAGCCGCCACCGCCCTCGGGGGACAGCAACATGCCGTCCGCCGGAATCGTGCTCAGCCAGCAGTCCGGGCGGAGACGCGGCCAAGTTGACGTTTTCGCCGTGGCTCGGTCCCACACCGTGACGGTGCTCTGCCGAAAAAAGAGCGCGTTGTCGGTGCAGGCATACGTTCCGCAGCCGCCAACCGGCATTCGCTGCGGCTGCGGCTTGCCGTCCTCCAGTCGGAACGTGAACGGGCGGACATAAACGTTACCGGCGACGATCGCAGGGCGGGACATATGGCCGCCATGATTGTCTCGCCCCCACGGCGCCGACTCGCGCCAAAGTGGCTCGCCACCCTTGTCCGAAAAGCAGGTGACGTGAAAACGGTTGGCCGACGAGGTCACCAGGACCAGGCGTCCATCCCGTTGAGCCATGCTGACCATCACGCTTCCCGGAGGCGTGTCCAGCGGCTGTTCCCAACGTTTCGTGCCATCCTTCGCGTTCAGGCAAATTAGCCAGACGTCCTTCCAGATGCGGTCGCCATCGAGCCGCCGAGCAGCGCTGGCTCGAGCCTCTTCGTTGCGGCACTCCAGTAACCAGATGCGATTGTCCGCTGCCGTGATGGTCGAGTTCAAGACGAGCCCGCGATACACCCATTGAAGTGCAGGCGTGTCGGCAGATGACGGATTCATGGCATACGAGAACAACGCGTCGCTCGCGACGTGCGACGTCACTTCGCCGCTCTTCGCGTCGTACCAACCCGCCGCGGCGTCGCCCCAAAAGTTGGTCCACATCGCGTCGGCCTGAACGGCCGTTCCCAGCAGCCGCCCCGACACCCGCGACACGTAGCCCCAGGCAAGTTGCTTGTCGGGCTGCCCGTTCTCCTTGCCTTGCGTCGCTGATGGCCCTGATAGCGCTGATAGCGCTGATGGCGCGAGCTCCGGCAGTGTCAACGTTCTCACGAGCTGCCCTGTGGCTGCGTCCAACTGCAGAACGCGGTCCGCAACGGTGGCGAACACGGAGTTCTCGTCCGAGCACCAATTGGAACAATCTCTCGGCACGTTGAACCGTTCGAAGCCCGGCAGCTCCAGTGACCAGAGCGGCTCGCCATTATGCGAATCCAGCGCCACGATGCGGCGCCAGCCTTGCAGGAATAAGCGGCCGTTGGAGGCCAACGGCGACGGCTTGCGACCGCTGCGATCAGCCTGGTACCGCGGTCCCGGGCGGCCAACCCACTGCACTTGCAGCTGCCCAGAATCAGAGATGCCGGCTAGCGACTCGCCCGTGAAAGCGGAATTGTCCGCCGAGCCATAGAGGTGGGACCACTGCCCAATCTGCGGCCAGTGAAGTCGTCGATACCGTCGCCAAGCTGAATCGTCCACTCGCAGCGCAGAGCTCGTCACGACATCCAGCGGTTTCGGCTCGTCCTCTCCGTCGACGGCTTGTTGCAGCCACCAGCCACGTCCCGGCTTGAGCTGCCTTTCGAGCGCAGGCACGTATCGATCGCTGACAATCAGGTTTGCCCAATCGCCGGGCAACGGCGACAAGTCTTGAGTCGCGGGGGCGACGCGCGCGGTGAGCGACGAGCCGTAGATGTGACGCTCGAGCCAATGGGCTCGCAGTTGAGCGACCTTGTCCGGATCCGGATCCATCACGACAACGCGGTAGTTCGCTCGCAACAGTTCAGCCTCGCGCGCCAAACCGGCGCCCCAGACGAGACACAGACCGCCGCGATCCGCCTGCGGAATCGCGTCGATGAGCCGGGAGTGGGCCTCGTGCGCCTGGTCGGCGCCGGACTCCGGCCGCGAGGGAAGATAGTTGAAGAACGTGTCACAAAGGTGCTCCTCCGTGCTCCGGAGTTGCCCCTGATCGTCTTCAAGCACGATGCGATAGACGTAGCGGCGATCGGGCCGCAAAGCGAACAGCCGCGCCTGATGTTTAGTCTGATCGGGCGGACAATTCACTCGGTGAATTGCGCCGCCGGATTCGGGCCACCACTCGAGCCAACACTTTCGCGGCCGTTCGGTCTGCCACTGCACAACGGCGGTCTGGCGGGAATCGAACTGCAAGATCGGCCCCAGCGCCAAGTGCGCCGCAGGCGGCGGCTTTAATTGGCTTAGGATATCCTCCGCTGCCGCGAAATGCTGCTTGACCTCGGCAGCCGACAAGGCTCGATCATAGAGACGCACTTGCTGCAGTCCGCCCTCCATCGGGTAGTTCTCGTTGTCGTCGCGATAAGCGCCGATGAGAAACGGAGCCTTGGGCGGGTAAAAGACGGGGCCCGACTGCTCCTTGGATTGCGCCGCCAATTCGCCGTTGACGAACAGCCGCATCACGCTGCCGTCGTAAGTGGCCGCCAGGTGTGCCCACTCGCCGAGCTGGAACGGCTGGTCGGCGGCCATGTAGGTGAGCCGCCCGCGAGCGGCGCCTTGCGTCTCGCTGCCGCACAATGCAAAGCTGAATTTTCCGTCGACATGTCCCAGCAGCCAACCGCGTTCAAAGTTGCCGTTGTCCTGAATGGCGCCGATGATGCCGCCCCATTTGAGCGGCCGGTCCACTCGCACCACTGCCTCCGCGGTGAGCTCGCGCGCGGGCAGTTGCGCATGGTTATGGTCGGCTTGCACGATCGCCGCGCCGCGGCCGCTCCATTCGATGTGTTCGGGCAGCTCGCCTTCGCCGGCGCCTTGACCACGACGCCAGCGAAAAGCACCTTCGAGCACGGCGGGCTGCCGACCCGCTCGATCGCGAATCGCCACCTGGCCGCCGCGGCTGCGCAGCTGATCGCGTTGAAACTCCCAATGACCGATGAGGCCTGGCTCGCGAGGGCTCTCAACCGGTGACTGATCTTCGTCAGCCGCGGCGATCGTGTTGCTGGTGGAGCTCGTCTTGGACGGGTTGGAAGGATTCGCGTTCGACGACTGCGATGGTGTCGCCGGGGATGGCAGAGCGGTTGCGGCAAACGCCATGACGACACCCTCATCCGTGCTGACGTAGAGCTGGCCATCGGCGACGGCCAATCCCTTGACTCGCCCCGGCGCGTCGTGCCGCCACAACAACGAACCGTCCGCGGCCGAGTATGCGGCGACCAAATCCACGCCGCCGGCGAACAAGGTGTCGCCCGCTTTGATCAGTGAAAGAGAAGGCGCGTCACTGACTTGGAATCGATGCTTCCTCGAACCCAGATCCGCCGCCGCCAGCTGTCCATCGCCCAGCATGTAGGCGATGGCGCCGTCCACGCACATAGCACTGCCACGGCCGAAGGTGGCGATTCGCTGGCGGCTGCGCGAGCTAGAGGTGGCCAAGGCGCCGCGTCGCGACTCGGCGCCCGGTCCGTGCAGCACCGTCTCCTCGCTGACGATGACGATCGAGCCGCCGCTGGACTTTTCGAGCGGCCCGAGATCGAGGCCATCGCGGCGGCGAAACAACTGCGGGGCGACGCGCCCCTGAGGAAACACGAGTTGATCGTCCGTCAGCGCCGGCGAGCCTTCGAGAGTCCGCCCGTCCAGCTCGATGCGAAACCCGCCGTCGACATCAAACCTTCCCGACTCAGCATCCACCGAGCAGAGGTAACTCTTCGTCCAAGGCAGTAGCGCCGCGCCGAAGTACGCGAGGCCGTCTCGAACCACAACACCCGTGCGAACGGGCGTAGGCGAGATAAAGCGGCCGTTGTTGATCAGCCAGCGGTCGGCCGGCTGAGCGGCCACAGACCAGCGCTGTTGGCCATCGGCTGCATCCAAGCAGTAAGCATGGCCATCGTCCGACCCGAAGTAGACGCGGTTGGCATGCCACATCGGCGGCAGCCGAATTGGGCCGTCAGCCGTAAACCGCCAGCGGAGCTTTCCGGTGGCGCCGTCCAGGCATCGCAACGTGTCGTCGGTTGTCGAGCCAAAATAGACAAGGCCGTCGACGGCGATCACATGGGGCACGGCGTCGTAGTCGCGCATCGCCGGCAGGTCGCGGATGCCCGCATAAGCGTCCCACATCGCCGGCCCGGCCCAGGCCGGACGCGGCGTCTCGGCAGAGCGCCACGTCCACAGCGGCGCTAGCCGCAACGCGTCAAGCTGCTCCGCTGTCGATCCGGTGCGCTGCGTGTTTTGCTGATAGGTCGGCCAATCGGCACGAGCCGTCGCTAACGGGCAAAGCAGCCCAAGCAGCGCCGAGAGCAACCAACGAACTCGCCGTGGTGTCAAAACTCCACGCATTGCAGATCCCTCTCTTGGCAGCTGGTTGGAACACACACCCGGCAAATCGAAGTGCCGCAATTTGAGCTGCCGCAAATTGAGCCGCCATAAGCATTCACTTCCGAGTCATCACGGCCTCGGCCGCAGCACACGGTCGATAGTCCGATACGCCTCTTCGCGCATGGCCTGCGGAAAGTCGTGGTCACAGTCGGGGTGACGCACGACCAGCCGCCCTTTGGCGCCCAGCAGTTCGTAAACGCTGTTCGCTGCGGCCGCACACCGGTCGACGCTGGCCGCTCGGAAGTTGCCATCGTGCAGCGGCGCATTGACGAACACATGACGCGGCGCAAGGCACGCCAGCAGCTCGGGGAAATCGAACGGTATCTCTCCGAGGCGGTTGCGATAGTCCGACATGCGGGGCATATAGCGAACCTGGCACCAGCCTTTGCCGAAGTACCAATTTCGCTCGGCTCCGTCGTAGTAGTCGGGGTAGGAGTCGAAACCGCAGCTGCTGACGACAACCTGGATCCGCGGCTCGAAGACTGCGGTGTAGATCGCGTTGTGTCCGCCGAGCGAGTGCCCGATGGCGCCGACGCCGTGCGACGCGTCGACATAAGGCAGCGAGGTCAGCAGGTCCACTCCGCGGATGTTGTCCCAGATCGCCTTCATCGTTCCGCTGACGTAGCCGAGCTTGCCCAGATTCGGGTAGTAGTCCGCCAGATGCGGGTAGGACGGCGACAAAGTGACATAACCTTGTCTTGTCAGCTCCTCGGCATACTGGCGATTCGCTCGGCCGCCGAGTCCGACCACGACTTGGTGGCCGATCTTGTTGTCGGTCGGATGCAGGCAAAGCACAGCGGGGGCGCGGGCCGCCTTGGCAGCAGGATCGGCCGCCAGCAGCTGCTTGGGAACACATAGGTACGCGGTGGTCCGTGAGCCCGGCTCGGACTGATAGGTGATGAGGCGGCGCACAAACGCGTCGTCCACCAGCTCCTCTTCGATCACCTCGACATCGAGCGGCGATCGCTTCTCCTCACCCGGCAGCGGGCCCATCACCAGCTGCATCCCCTGCAGCACGGACTCGCGGCGACGCTGCCACTGCGACTCGTCCCGAGCCGGACGCGGCTCGCCACCGTCGCTCCACAACAGCGGCTGAAACGGATCAAGCCGCGGCGCCTCGGCTCGAGCGGACAAAGGCAAGAGCCCAATGCAGGCGAGCGTAAAAAGCAGAGTGCGGGCGGAAAGCATGGTCATACTTGGCGGAGAAGAGAGGCGGATGTGCGGAAGTGTGATTCAAGCCATCAACTGTTTGATCGAGCCCGTCTGAGGCAGCTTCTTGCGCGACATTTCCGGATCGAGATCACCGTAATGCTCGATCGGATTGCCGTGCGCATTGAGCAGCGTCGTGTACCAGTTGCCGAGCGTCTTGTGACCCTCGTTGCCGAGGAAAGGCAGACGAATGTAGCGCCCCGCAATGTTGAGGTTGCAGTTGTCGCCGGCCATGATCAGAAACGGCGATTCGGTGCCCACGCCATGATGAGTTTCGCCGTTCTCGGGAAAGTACATGATCATTGTGTTGTCGAACATCGTCCCGCTCCCCTCAGGCGTCTGTTTGAGCTGCTCAACGATCGTCTTGATCTGATTCACGTGGCTGATCCGAATCTGCTCCCGGGTCTTCCAGGCGGGCACGCCTCCGAATGATTCGTCGTGCCCCAAGGGGTGAATTCCGACGCGGTCCGTTTCATTGCCGGGCAGGCCGGTAATGGGCGTGCCCAGGTCGTCGATCGTGTACGTCACGACGTTGGTCAAGCCCGCCTTGAGAGCGGCAATCAGGATGGCGGTCATCGCCGCCTGTTTTTCCGGCGTGCTCGCGTTGGGACCTCCGTTAGCGTGAACCGCGTCGATTTCGGGAAGAAACTCGGCGAGCGATCCGGACATCTTGATGAGCGCCGCGTTGCGCTGGCGAATCGCCTCGATGGACCCCACTTGCATCTCTTGGCGTTTCTTTTCGTGTCCCTTGATGCCGCTCACTGCGAGCCCCTCGCGGCTCTGGAGGAACGACAGCATGTCGTTGTCCGAGTTGACCGCATCCGGGTTGAGAACCGATTTGAACAGTTCGCTGCGAGCGGTTTCCGGGTCGGCATAGCAATAATTCCGCGTTTGCGGCGCCGGTGCGGAATAGCCGTCGACGATGCCCGTTCGGCCGCCGGCGAACGAGAGCTCGACGTGTCCGAACGGCGAGGGGAACAGCTTGGCCAGCTCGAAGTCGACCGTCGTTCGCTTGATGGCGCTGAGCGTGTTGCGGTTCGACTTGAAGCAGCCCATGACCGAAGAGAATGACCAGTGAACGTTCTCGCTCATCTTGGCCGATAGTCCCTGCAGGATCGTCATGTGCTCCTTGTGGGCATCCAATCCTCGCAACCATGTTGGCAGTTCGTGCTTGTGCAAGTCTGCCTCAAAGGGCTCCTTCTTCTCGTCAAGCGCTTTATCGCGGTCGGTAAAATCGCGGAGCGCAATTTCCAGCGGACGAATGCCGCTCGATTTGCGGATGAAGATGAAGCGTTTGGGAACGCCGTTGGCATCCGGAGCGGCGAATACTTGATTGAAGGAGGGAGCCAGGGCCATTGCCCCCAAACCAAGTGCCGAAGTTCGCAGGAATTGTTTTCTGTAGAGCACGGCTTTAGTCTTCGATTGCTTTGCGATAGATAAATGAATCGGATGTCAACAGCGAAACGATGACGGCATCGAAGCTGCCGTGATTGTCGACGTACGCCTGCTCGGCGTCGATCAACGTCTTCGAGTCGGATAGGGTTTCATTGCGCCCCATAAAATACCGGAACGCATGGCGGATGATCGACTGACGCACGCGCCGCGACTTTGCCAGCCGCACGGCCAGATCCATGGCGCCGCTCACCTCGCCATCGAGCGAATCATCGCCGGTTCCGTCGAGATGGCCGCTTGAATCGACGGGCAACATCTCGTAAATGTCGCGAGTGTCGACAAGATGGTCACCTTTCTGCTCCGGCCCCTTCTCGACAAGCTTGTCCGGGTATTCGAGCGACTCTTCCCGCCGGAATCGACCAAAGTCATCGTACGCCTCGAATGCGTAGCCCAGCGGATTCATGCGCTGGTGGCACTTCCAGCAATAGCCCGCTTCGGTCACGCTCGCCAGTCGATCGCGCAACGTCTTGTGATGGTCTTCGGGAACGGCGGCGTCGACCGTGATCGGCACGTCGGGAATCGTTCCTGCCAGCAGCTTTTCACGGACCCATTTTCCACGAATAACGGGGTCGGTCTCCGTATTCTTCGAGTGTGCGATGAGCCACGCCGGGTGGGTCAAGATGCCTTTGCGATGGGCTACCTTGGCGGGCTGCTTGGTTGGGTAGTCCCAGTCATCTAGCGAGAAGTTGAAGAACTTGGAGACGTTGTACCCACTCATAAAGTCGTTGCCGTAGCCTCGATAGAGATCGAAGGGCGCCGCCTCCCGCTGCCCCTTGTCGAGCCGGGCGGTGATGGTCGTCATCGACTTCTTGAAGAGCTGAATGGTCGTCCCTTG
>JAGQPF010000659.1 GCA_020426845.1 Planctomycetales bacterium | reverse complement strand
TCCTCCCACTTTTTGTCATTGCCTGACTGCACCACGCCAAGGGCCTGGTGCTCCAGGTCCTTGAGGATCAGGATCTCGGCCTCCAGTTCGGGGATGGTTTCTGCCGCCGTAGCCTGATCGACGACTTGGTCGGCGTACAGTTCGTACTCCTCGGCGCTCAGTGCGTCATCCAGCTCGTCGATGTCGTCCGGCAGTTCGATCTGCTTCTTGACCGCGTACTCGCCCAGCGTCTCGGCGACGCCGTTCTGTTGAGTGCGTTGGCCACGGGCGACCAGTTTCATCTCCTCCAGGCGTGATTCCAGGCGTTTGCGTCTGCGCTTGAGCGACTGGTAGATGGCTTCCGGGCTGGAGGCGAGACGGCGTTGAAGTTGGGTCAACGCAAAGCCGACGGTACCCCGCCGTTTGCCGTCGAGATTGTCGGCCCGATTCATCTCGTTGCGGACGTAGTCGGTGACCGCCGCATAGAGCGCGGCCTCGGCGTCGGACAGTTCGTAGTTGGCGCTGTAGGCGCGCCGCTCGGGAAATAGCGGCGTGCCATCGAACTTGAGTAACTCCTCTTTCACCATGCGGCGCATCATGTCGGAGACATCGACCTTGTGTGCGCCTTCGCGGAACTTGCCGTAGAAGCGGTCGCCGTCCAACAACGACAGCCAGATCTGGAAATCCTCTTCCTTGCCGTTGTGCGGTGTGGCGGTCATCAGTAGGAAGTGGCGGGTGACGGAGCCGAGCAGTTCACCCAGCAAGAATCGCTTGGTCTTGTTGACCTTGTTGCCGAAGTAGTTGGCTGACAGCTTGTGGGCCTCGTCAACAATGATCAGGTCCCACTCGGTGTTCTTGAGCTTTTCCTGGTACTCCTCGTTGCGCGAGAGCTGGTCGAGACGGCAGATCAGTTGGTTCTGCTCGTCGAAATAATTGCCGGAGGCGCACTGCTCCTGCTTCTCGCGGCTGAAGATCTCGAACTGGACACCAAACTTCTCCAGCAGCTCGTCCTGCCACTGCTCCGTGAGGGAGCCGGGTGAGACGATCAAGATGCGCTTGGCATCGGCGCGCATCAGCAGTTCGCGAATGAGTAGACCGGCCATGATGGTCTTACCCGCCCCAGGATCGTCCGCGAGAACGAAGCGCAAGGGCTGACGGGGCAGCATCGCCTCGTACACGGCGGAAATCTGATGGGGCAGCGGCTCCACGTTGGAGGTGTGCACCGCCATCATCGGGTCGAAGAGGTGGGCCAGATTGATGCGATAGGCTTCCAGGCCCAGCTTGAAGTCCTCGCCTGGCGCGTCAAAGGCCCAAGGGCGGCCAGCCTCGGCCAAGTCGAGCCTCCCCTCGTCCGATCGGAACAGCATCTGCTCGCTCAGTCGGCCCTGGCTGTCTTTGTAGTAGACCGTAACGGCGCTATCGCCGACGGGCTCCACCTGCACGATGCGCACGATCTCGTCGGCTTGGATGCCGCGAATCTGGGCGTCTTTCTTGATGTCTTCGAGTTTGAGCATCCTTGCCTCCTACGCGCCGAAGGGATTGTTCATCGTTGTCTGCCGGTAGCTGATAGCGGGACTCTTCAATTCTTTGCCCGTTGCGCCGACTGTCCCCTGGAGGACGCGGGCGGTTTCGCAGAGGTGGTTGTCGAGTAGCTGTAGGGAGATGGTGTCCATACGGGTAGCTCAAACGTCCTTGTCGTCGATATCCGGCACGTACTCCACCAGGTCGCAGATCTGGCAATCAAAGTACTTGCAGAGCCTCTCCAGAATATCTGTGGAGGTGGAATAACCGCGCTGATTGGTGATCCGGGTCAGGGTCGGTCTGCTGATCGCCGTCTCGCGGGAAATTTCGTC
>JAGQPF010000658.1 GCA_020426845.1 Planctomycetales bacterium | reverse complement strand
ATCACCGGCACTTTGACCCAGCTGGATTTTTCATCGGCGGTTTTGAATAGTTGGACGAGCCGGTCGATCTGCGACCAGTCCTCCCAGCGAGCCAGGTCCGGAATCACCAAATCCGCCAGGCTCGGCCGGTTCAGCATCAGGTGCAGCGACTTGACGATCCGCTCTTGGGGAACCACATCGCCATCGGTGCCGTGAAACCGCAGGGCCATGATCGCGGCGTAAGTGTCGGAGTACTCGGTGGAAGCATCCCGCAAGAACAGGTCCTCAATCAGCGGCAGGGCATCGGCCCCTTTCAGCGTGACGTAGCAGGCAATCATCGCATCCAATCCCGCCTTCAGCCGACGATCGCCCGATTTGAGCATCTCCTCGATCATCGGCAGATCCTCGGCGCCGCCGCACACACCCAGCATCGTCAAATAAAGGCGACGACGGCTGGCCGGAACATCCGGGTCGCGGATCCACTTCACCAGCTGATCGTGGTTCATCTCGCCCTTGAGACCGATCACATCGGCGTACGGAGCGCGAGCAAACTCGTCGTAGGCATCGCCGGCGAGCAGATCCTCCTTATCTTCCAGAAATGTTTGGAAGAACGTCAGGCGGCCTACGCCATTCTCCGGCAGTTTGGTCAATCGCTTGACGTAGTCGGATGAGCGGTCGGTCAACTTCATCGGGGTCGACCAGGAGATCTTCGGGGGGTCGACGCCCATCAAGAGAAATCGCGTGCCGGGCTCGGCGTTGCCGAAATAGATCGAGTTGACTCGATCGCCGACCTTCACCGACGGTGTGCCGACGAGTATTTCGCTGATCTCGAACACCGCCTTGCCGAGCTCCTCCTTCGGAGCATCGGCGGGGGCGACGCTGACGAGCTTGACAATCGCCGCGGCGTCCATCGAGCTGATCTCTTCGCTGAGCGTTTGCGACGCGCCGGAACAGAACGGACACCCTTCCACCACTTCCGCTCGAATCAGCAGGCAGGCGACGAGGGAGCACACCGCGATCTTCCGAATCATCACAAATCTCCGCTAGGCAAAGAGTTAAGTGGCCCTTGGGCCATGGGCCGTTCTCTATTATCTACTACATGCCCACGCCAAAGCAAGGCAAGTGCAAGTTCGGGAGAGTCAGCGGATCGCGGCAGTCACCGCGTCACTTGCCCAGCCAGGTGGCAACGTCCGTCCGATAGGCCTCATAGGCGGGCAACAGTCCGACGAGCACCGCTAACGCCAGCAGGGCCGGAATAATCAGCAGCTCGGGCGAAATCGCCGGCAAAAAGCCCATCATCCTACCGACAAAGCCGCTGAACCCATCCTCGCTCTCGGTGTCGACCGCGAGCATTTCGCCGAGGTCGATCGGCGGGGCGAAGTCGAGAAAGTCCATTCGCACTCCGGTGCGTTCCTCGACCATGCCGCTCGCGGCGACATTCAGCCCATGGCCCAGTCCCCAGCCGATGAGCCCCCCGCCCATGGCCAACATCATCGCCTCGAGCAGAACGATCCAGGTCACGGTCCACTGGCTGGCGCCGAGCGCGCGAATCACCGACAACTCGTGACGACGCTCGCTCATCGAGTTGTAGATGCTGACCAAAATGCTGATGCCGGACACCAGACAGATCATGCCCGTCAGAATCAGCAACACCCACTGAATCGGTCGGACGAAAATCTCCAGCAGGCTGTAGATCTGCCGCACCGGCTCGGCGCACTGCCCCTCCTTGCCTTCGTTGATCATCGTCTTCAGATTCGAGCCGACAAAAGGATTGACGGTCTTCACCAACACGGCCGTCACCTCTCGCTTCTCCAGATCAAGCGGCTTGCGGATAGCAAAGTGAGCGTCGACGCCATGTTTGTGCCCATCGTTATCATCCGATGGCGCATCCGTCGCAGCATCAGTCGCAGCATCCGCACCGGCCGACAGCTTTTCCAGCTCGGACTCAAGCTCCGCTTCTTCGCCACTCAGCGGCTTCGCGTGCTTGTCCATCTGAAAGAAGCCCTCCATGTTCACGAACACCGCGCGATCGTTGGGTGTTCCGGACGGCGCCAGAACGCCGGCGACATAGAATCCTTGCTCATGCGCTTCGCCCTCGGGATCGCCGTGCGCCGGAAAGATGTGGTCTCCCACTTTGATGTTCTTCTCCCGAGCGACCGTGGAGCCGATGACGGCTTCGAAGAACCCGTGCTCCTCGTTCCAGTTTTCCAGCGGCCGGCCGTCCTGAAACGCAAAGCCGCTGCCCGTCTCGTTGTTGACGACTAGGTGCTCGAAGAAAGCAGTGGTGGTCGCCACCACGCGAAAGCGGCCGTAGTAGTCTCCCAAGCACAACGGCACAGCGTAGGCCACATAGTCGGTGTAGTCGCCCTTGGCCGGCACACCGAGTTGCTCCAGCTGCTCGGGCGTCAACGTCGCGGGCTCGACCGAACCACGCAGCTTGGACGCGGCCAGCGAGTGCGACCAAGCCTCGCGACGCTCCTGCTCGTCGACGAACTGGAGATAGAAACGATAGTCGATGTTCTCGACGGGCTGGCTGAGATAGAAGATGGAGTTGAGCGTCAGCTGCAGGCGTCCACCCTTGTCGGCGCCAACCAACAAGTTGTAGCCCAGTGTGGCGTTGTTGCGAAACTGCTGGCTGACGACGCCGTGAATGGAGAGCACCGCCACAACCAACATCACCCCCAGTGCCATCGAAGCCATCGTCAAGGATGACGCCAACCAGCGCTGACGGATGCTCTTCCAGGCGATTTGAAAGACGTTCATCGAATCGATCTTCAAAAGGGTCTTGGAGTTGACGGGCTGAAAGTCCGCGAGCCGGGCTAGGAGGCCGTAGACTTGGCGCGCTGCATCACCAGATTCAGGTCCTGGAGCCGGTCGACGCGATCAAACTTGGCCGCCACATCCATGGAGTGAGTGACAAGGACCATCGAAATCCGCTCTTCCCGGCAGGTGTCGCGAATCAGCTCCACGATCTGCTCCTGATTGGCCGGGTCCACGTTGGCCGTCGGCTCATCGGCCAGCAGCACGGCGGGGCGATTGGCCAGCGCTCGCGCGACGGCGACCCGCTGTTGCTCGCCGACCGACATGGCCGTGGGGCGATGCTTCAAGCGATGCGACAATCCAACGCGGTCCAGCAATTCGTGAGCGCGAGCGGTGTCCTTCTTCCGTTTGCCGAACGTCATCCCGAGCAACACGTTCTCCAGCGCAGTAAATCCGGGCAGCAAATTGAATGTTTGGAACACGTATCCCAGCTTCATCGCCCGCAAGTGGTCGCGTCCCGACTCCGAGCGGCTCTGCATGTTGACGCCATCGATCCAAACTTCGCTGCCGGGGTCGGCGGTCACAATGCCGGCGATCACGTGCAACAACGTGGTCTTGCCCGATCCGCTCGGGCCAATCAACACCATCTGCTCGCCGTGGTCAACTTCGAACGAAGGAATGTCGAGAATCGGCAACGAATGACCGTTTGCCTCTTTGTACGTCTTCTTTACGTTTTTCAGTCGCAGCATCCCGGCATTCCTTGATCGATCGTCAGGGGACAGCGATTCAGCTCGCGATCCCGAGCGGCCATGTCATCTCGCCGTCAGCGGCGATTGCGGTGTCGCATCGTGCGGCGAATGTCGCGTTCGACATCCTTCTTCTTGAGTGACTCGCGCTTGTCATGCAGCTTCTTGCCACGGCAGAGACCGACCAGCACTTTGGCAATGCCTCGCGCGTTGAAGTAAATCTTCAGCGGCACCAAGGTCAGGCCGTCCTCGTGCGCCCTGCCGGCGAACTTCAACAGCTCCCGGCCATGCAGCAGCAATTTGCGCGGCCGCTTGGGATTGTGGTTCCACATGTTGGCCTGCATGTACTCGGGGATATCGCATCCCAGCAGCCACAGCTCGCCGTCTCGCACCCGCGCATAGGACTCATCCAGCGACACTTGGCCATTGCGGAGGCTCTTCGCCTCGCTGCCAACCAACACGATCCCGCACTCCAAGGTGTCCAGCACCTCGAATTTGTGTCTCGCCTTGCGATTCTCGGCCACCGGAGTGGACTTCTCCGCCGCCTCCTTGCTCGCACTGGCCTTCGCGCCGCCCTTGCCACTCTTCCCGCCCTTGGCGGCCTTGGCAGCGCCAGCGCTGGTGGCGGTCGTCTTGTTCTTCTTAACCATGGCGAGCTGGTGACACGGAGGGGAGCGGATGGCGGGAGCCCAACATGATAATCTTATTGGCGCGGTCGATGGAGCTTCCAGCCATCCCGCGAATGACCGCCTTCAAAAGGGAACCCGAAGCGTAAGCGAGGGATCAGCGGCTCGTTCCCCGCCTGAACGAGTAGGACGACTTTCGGAGCGGAAAAGCGGTTCCGCGTGCCAGTTGGGTCTTTTTCAACACGCTGCTAGAATAAACACCTCGCTCAACAAATGTGTTGGAGGATTGAATGACCTCTTCCGGTCTCCCTATTCTTGGACAACTTGGACAGCCCGCTCTCGGGCAATCTGCCTGTGATTCCGAAAGCTGTGGCTCGGGCTGTTCGGATCACGGCGGCTGCGGCACGAGCGTCGGCACCACCGGCCGGCTGCCGAAGTGGCTGAAACGCGTGGTGCCCAAGGGGAATTCCAACCACTTTACGGCCGGGCTGCTCGAAGAGTTCGGCTTGGAGACTGTCTGCGACAACGCCAAGTGCCCCAATCGTATGGAGTGCTACTCGCAAAAGACAGCGACGTTCATGATTTTGGGCAACGTCTGCACCCGCCCGTGTGGCTTCTGTGCGGTCTCGCGAGGCCGGCCGGAGCCGCTGGAGGACGATGAACCCGAGCGAGTGGCCGAGGCCGCCGCGCGACTGGGGCTCAAGCACGTCGTCATCACCTCAGTGACTCGCGACGACCTGCCGGACGGCGGCGCCGAGCATTTCTACCGATGTGTGATCGCCGTTCGCGAGCGAACCGGCGCCGCGGTCGAAGTGCTGACACCCGACTTTGTCGAACAACCGGAAGCCCTGAACCGAGTCATTCAGGCCGCCCCCGAGGTGTTCAATCACAACACCGAGACCGTGCCGCGTCTGTACCGCCGCGTCCGTGGCCCCAAGTCCGACTACCGCTGGACACTTGCCATGCTGCGCCGGATCAAGCAGCGCAATCCCGCCATCGCCACCAAGAGCGGCCTGATGCTGGGGCTCGGTGAGACGCATGACGAAGTGCTCGACGTGCTCAGCGACCTGCTCGACCACGGCTGCGAACTACTGACGCTCGGCCAGTACCTGCAGCCCGGCGACAAGTATCTGCCCGTCGTCCGCTATCTGCCTCCCGAAGAGTTCGACGAGCTTGGCGAGCTCGCGCGTTCCATGGGCTTTCGACAAGTCGCCAGCGGCCCGTTTGTCCGCAGCAGCTACCACGCCCGCGACATGATCGAGGCGTAGCGCCCCATTCCCGGCTGGCTCATCGCGACAGCAACGCGGCCACGTCCATCGACCAGGCGACGGCGATGTGCAGCGCCGCGCCGAGCCAAATCGATCGCGTCTTGAGGCTCATCAGCCCCAGCACGACGCCGGCAATAATCGCTCCGAACGTCTCCGGCAACGGCTTGGTGAAGTGGATCATGCAGTACGGCACCATCATCACCAGCACGCAGTAAGGACCGAATTGCCGCTTGGTGCCGTGGATCATAAAGCCGCGGAAAAAGAACTCCAAGGCGATGAACTGCGAGGCGTACAGCAGCTCCCAAACGAAGATCTTGGGCCACAGTGGCTCGCCGGGCGCCAATTTGTAGAAGGGGTAGCTGCGCTGGAACGAATCGGTGTGCGACAGCCAAACGATCAGCGGGGCCATCACCAAAAACATCAGCCCGT
The DNA here is from genome assembly GCA_020426845.1 of Planctomycetales bacterium. Lineage (GTDB taxonomy): Bacteria > Planctomycetota > Planctomycetia > Pirellulales > Pirellulaceae > JAGQPF01. The sequence goes on along the minus strand of JAGQPF010000658.1, from coordinate 17,312 downwards.
ACACAGCGGCGTACTGAAACATTCCCTTTCGCTTGACGCCGTAGTCACTGAGCGGATCGCGATACACGCACTTGATGACCAGCAACGGCATGCCGACGTACAGCAAGTCCTGCCCCAGGGCCCAGTAGGCCAGCCGAGTAAACTCGATATTCTCCGGCTGGAGAAGCGTCAAGACGCCGGGCCAATGTGGCGCCACCCGCGCGATGATCCACAGCAAGTCTTCGACGTGAAAGAAGTACGCGCGGAGTGTCAGCGCAATGGCAGTCACGATCATGACCGACACACAGCGGCCATCCAGCCCCTGATGCTCGGCCAGATGCTCGCGCTGCAGCTGAGTCGCCTCTCGCATCGGCGCCGCAAAGAACTCACGCAAACTCGCGAACATTCGGTTCATCGCCGCTGTTGAAAAATTGTCGTAGTGCAGGCTGCCAGCCTGCAACGATCATCCATTCAGCCCGCCAGGCCTGGACCAAGCCGCTGATCCCTCGCTTACGCTTCGGGTTTCCTTTCCGCTCCCGAGAAGCTTTCTTAACTCTTAACTCTTAACTCAGGCCTGGCGCTGAAACTGAAACGCAACCGCGGCAAAAGTACCATAAACACAGGCTGGCAGCCTGTGCTACGTCGCTCCATCTTTCAACAGGTCCAAGCTGCCCCAAAGACTGGGGTCGGACGTCACCGGGAACTCGTCGCCGATCGTGAACGCCTGATGGCCGAGCTCTCGGTCGCGGAGCAGATAGCTGAAACCGATGCGAGCGTGCTGCTCGGGATCCCAGCCGGTCAGCGCCGAGGCGGCGACCAGCGCGTCGAGTTGATAGCCGTCGTCAAACTGCCGTGAACGAACTTGCAAACTGCCCGTCGGCGCCGGCGCCGGCAGCTCGCGACAACGAGGGATCGCCATCGGCACCCCGGCGCCCTCGCCAAACCCGCGCCCGCTGCCCTGCGGCAGCAGATAGAAACTGTGCTGAAACCGGCCGGCGCGATGAATCGACTTGGTGTCACGAGTATCGATCAGCACCTGCAGGCCGTCGCTGTCCTCCGGCCGCGACTCGCGGCACCAGACCGACTGCCGCTTGCCACGGACCCAAAGCTGCAGCAACAGGCCTCGCGGCCCCCACGCGGCGCGGAGCTCCGCAAAGGCGGGGCGACCTTCCAACTCGGCGAAGTTCGGCAGCCGATACTCCTCGCCGAGCTGCAGCGGAGTCGGCAACTTCTCGGTGGTCAGGTCGTAGCGGCGCAGCGGCGCCGAGAACCGAAACAGGAAGGTGGGCGCCAACAGCGGGTCGTCATCGCGAATTACAACGCTCATCGGCTCTTGGTCGCCTCCAGGTGTTCGGAGAGAAAGGCGCGCACATCGGGATCGGCGAACTGCTCGCAATCGACGAACAGCAACTTGGCCACATCCACTTCCGGATCCGTGGCGTCCACCTCGGCCGACTCGCCCAACGCCGCGACGCGACCTTGTGACAACGAGCCTTTGGGGCCAGTGATGTGCACCGCCACGCCATCCACTCGCTTGGTCACAATCGTCGCCCAAGGTCGCTCGTCGCCGGGCAGTTGCTGGTGGACCAGCACCTTGTTGGTCCACGTCCACTCAGCCTCGGACGCCAAGTCGCGGAGCAAATCCAGCACATCCGTCAACAGTTGCTCGGGCCAGGCAACGGACTTGTTGGGCGGGAAGCCTTTTCGCATCAAGTGCCACTTCTCTCCCATCACCTTCCACGGCATCGCGGCGGATGGGTCGGACGCGACCTTCTGCTGATGGCCGCGTCCCGCCTCGACCGCGGTGCGTAGAAACGCCTGAAAGGCCGGCGTGTCGATCTCCTCGAAGCGATACGCGTCGATCTGCACTTCCTGAACCGCGCCCGACGTGCGCACCTTGCAGCGAGGATCATTGCTGTACTTGGGCACGGCGTCGACATCGTTCCAAGTCCCCAAGCTCAGCGTTTGAGCCAGGTCGACCTGCTTGAAGGTGCCTCGTGGCACGCGAAACTTCATTCGCACCAGCCAAGTCTCGGCGGTGATGGCGTGAAAGAACCAGCCGTGCGACTTTATCGGCGCGGCGATCTCCACGACGCTGCGGCCGTTCCAATCCGTGTCGCCGAACTCGGCCAACTCGTGGATCTGGTCGACCACATGTTCCAGAATCCTGCCGTCCCATTGCACCGGCTCGCCCTTGCGATCGACCCGATCGATCGTGTGCCAACGACGGCCATCGAGCTCCCAGGGCATCTTCGCCTCGCGGCCCACATCGGCAATGTCGATGTCGCCCTCTTGGTCGTCGAGCACCGCGACATCGAACGGCTGGCGTTCCACATAGGGTCCCGCCGCCAGCACCGGCGCGAGCGCCTCGCCGGTATGAGACCGCAACAGCTCCGCGCCGCCGGCCTGCGGGACTGACGCGGCAATGTCAGGCTGCTTTGCCACCTTCTTGGTCGCTCGTTTGCTTGCCTTCTTCTTCGGCGCGGGCTTCGCGCCGCTCATGGCGGCGGCCAGTGCTTGTTCTGCGTAGCTAGCCACCTCCTCGGGCGTGCCGGAGGCGACCAACCGGCCGCCGGCCTCGCCCGCCTCGGGGCCCATGTCGATCAGCCAATCCGCCGACTTGATCAGATCCAAGTTGTGCTCAATCACCACGACGGTGTTGCCGAGATCCACCAACCGTTGCAGCACGTCCATCAGCTTGGCAATGTCGTCGAAGTGCAGGCCCGTGGTCGGCTCGTCCAGCAGGTACAGCGTGCGCCCGGTGTCCGGCCGAGCCAGTTCGGCGGCCAGCTTGACGCGCTGCGCCTCGCCGCCCGACAACGTCGGGGCCGGCTGACCCAACGTCAGATAGTCCAGCCCCACATCGCAAAGTGTGCGAATGATGCGGCGAACTCGCGGGATGTTGTGGAACAGCTGCAACGCCTCGCCGCAGGTCATCTCCAACACGTCGCTAATCGACTGGCCACGGAACTTGACCGACAGCGTCTCGCGGTTGTAACGTTTGCCTTCGCATTCCGTGCACGGCACCCACACGTCAGGCAGGAAGTGCATCTCAATGCAGATCTGCCCGTTGCCCTCGCACTCTTCGCAACGGCCGCCAGCCACGTTGAAGCTGAATCTCCGCGCGCCGTACCCGCGCAGCTTCGACTCGGGCATTTGTGAATACAGCTCGCGAATCAGATCAAACACGCCGGTGTACGTCGCCGGGTTCGACGACGGCGAGTTGCCCAAGGGCTGCTGGTCGACGCGAATGACCTTGTTGATGTGCTCGATGCCGCGAATCTCCTCATGCGGTCCCGGCACGAGCCGCGCGCGATGGAGCCGTCGCGCTAGGGCGTGGTAGAGGATCTCGCCGATCAGCGTGCTTTTGCCACTGCCGCTGGGGCCAGTGACCGCCGTCAGCGCGGCTAGCGGAATCTTGATGCTCACGTCGCGGAGGTTGTTGTGGCGGGCGCCAATCACCTCGAGCCAGTCGGCCGGCACGCCGTTGACCAACGCCTCGGGCAATGGCTTGGTGGTCTTGGCGGCGACCTGCTTCTTCGCCGACTTGGCTGGCTTCTTCTTGCGCGCGGGCTCGGGCGGCTGCGGGCGAGTGACTCGGCGGTTGGACGGCACCGGCAACGCCTTCTTGCCCGACAAATACGGACCCGTCACGGATTCGGGCGCTCGCTCGACTTGCTTGGGCGTGCCTCGAGCGACAATCTGGCCACCGAGCCGCCCTGCCTTGGGCCCAAAGTCACAGATCCGATCGCTGCCCTCAATCACCTCGCGGTCGTGCTCGACAATCAGCAACGTGTTGCCGAGATCGCGCAGCTTGTGCAGTGCCTTGAGCAGCCGATGGTTGTCGCGCGGATGGAGCCCGATCGTGGGCTCGTCGAGCACATAGAGCACGCCACAAAGGCCACTGCCGAGTTGGCTGGCGAGCCGAATCCGCTGCGCCTCGCCGTTGGACAGACTGCTGGAGGTGCGATCCAGAGACAAGTAATCCAAGCCGACATCATTGAGGAACTGCAGCCGCGACTTGATCTCCCGCAGCAACTCGCCCGCCACCTGTCGATCGCGATCCGAGAGCTTCCAGGTCTTCACGTCGTCTTGCAGTTTGCCAAGCGGACGGGCGCACCAATGATCGATCGTCGCGCCGGCGAACCGAACCGCCGCGGCGTCATCGCGCAAGCGGCTGCCGCCGCACGCCGAACACGCGACCTCGTCGACCAGGTGCTCCAACCGCGTGCGGAAGTTGGGGGACAGCCGCGACGCCTCGCCCAGCGCGGGGTAGAGGCCCTTGTATTGAAAGCGGAACAGCGGCGGCCCCGATTCCGAGGGCACTTCGATCCATTCGTCGCCCGTGCCGTGGAGCAGCTGCCGCACATGTCGTGACGACAGTTGGTCATACGGCACATCCAGCGGAATGCCGGTGGCGGTCCCCAGCGCCTCGAGCATCCGTCGGGCCACGGGCAACTGCAAGTCCGGCCAAAGATTGATCGCGCCGTCGGCCAGTGTGCGCTGGGGGTCGCGAATCAGCGCCGCGGGGTTGGCGCCGGTCTGCGTCCCCAACCCTTCGCAGCCCGGACACCAGCCAAGCTGACTATTAAAGGAGAAGTGATGCGGCGCCAACGGCTCGAAACTGCGCCCGCAGGCGTCACAGGCCAGATGCTGGCTATGGACGACGGTCTCCCACTTTTCCTCGGGCAGATCGAGATTGACCATCGCCACATGTAGCACGCCTCGCCCCAGCGACAACGCAGCCTCGATGCTGTCGGCCAGTCGCGAGCGCTGGCCCGACTTAACGATGGCTCGATCCACCACCACCTCAACTACGTGGCGGCGGCGGCGATCAATGGTCGGCGGCTGCTCCAGGCTATGCGTCGCGCCGTCGACTCGCACTCGCTGATAGCCGTTGCCGCGGAGCTCCTCCCACAACGTCTCGTAGTCCTGCCCTGCCTCGACCTCCATCGGCGCCATCAGGTACACGCGAGTCTCCTCGGGAAGTGACATCACCTTGTCAATCACTTCGTCGGAGGTCTGTGTGCCGATCGGCAGCTCACAGGCCGGGCAGTAGGGAGTGCCCAGTCGGGAGAACAGAATTCGCAGGTAGTCGTAGATCTCCGTCACGGTGCCCACGGTCGACCGCGGCGTGCTGCCGAGATTCTTTTGCTCGATGGCAATCGCCGGCGACAGGCCTTCCACTCGCTCGACCTGGGGCTTCTGCATCTGGCCCACGAACTGGCGAGCGTACGCGCTGAGGCTCTCGACATACCGGCGCTGGCCTTCGGCGTAGATCGTGTCCATCGCCAGCGAGCTTTTGCCGGATCCGCTGGGGCCGCAGAAGACGGTCATTTTGTCGCGCGGAATCTCCGCGTGCACGCCGCGCAGATTGTGCTGTGAGGCGCCCTCGACCACGATCTTCTTGGACAGCTCGGCGCGGCGCGGCTTCTTCTTGGCCTTGGCCGCCTCGGCCGAGCGGCCCGCCAGTACCGGAGCCAACGCGCGGCCCGTGTGCGTGTCGGTCCGAGCCACTTCTTCGGGCGTGCCTTGGGCAACCAACTCGCCGCCGCCGGCGCCGCCCTCGGGGCCCAAGTCGATAATCCAGTCGGCTGTCTTGATCACATCCAGATTGTGCTCGACCACCAGCACCGTGTTGCCCGCGTCGACAAACGCTTGCAGCACCTTCAACAGCAGGTCAATGTCGGCAAAGTGAAGCCCCGTTGTCGGCTCATCCAGCAAGTACAGCGTCTGCCCCGTGCTCTTCTTGACCAGCTCGCGGGCCAGTTTGATCCGCTGCGCCTCGCCGCCGGACAAAGTTGGCGAGGGCTGTCCTAGCTTGAGATAGTCGAGTCCCACGTCGTGCAACGTCTGCAACTTGTGGAGAATCTTCGGCTGATTCTCGAACAGCCCGATCGCCTGCTGGATGTCCAATTCCAGCACATCGGCGATCGAGTGATCCTTGAAGCGAACCTGCAGCGTCTCGCGGTTGAATCGCTTGCCCTCGCAGATCGGGCACTGCACCCAGATGTCGGCGAGGAAGTCCATCTCGAGCTTGTTGGAGCCGTTGCCTTCGCAGGCTTCGCAACGACCGTCGGTGACGTTGAAGCTGAAGCGGCCGGGCTGATAGCCGCGCTTCTTCGCCTCGGGCAATTGGGTGAAGAGAGCGCGAATGTCGTCGAAAACCTTGATGTACGTGCCGGGATTCGAACGCGGCGTGCGGCCGATCGGCGACTGGTCGATCGCGATCATCTTGTCGAGATGCTCGATGCCTTCGATCGCGCGATGCTCGCCGGGCTCGCCCGAGCCAAAGTTCAAATCGCGACGCAGTGTCTCGACGAGAATATCGTTGACCAAAGAGCTTTTTCCCGAGCCCGACACGCCCGTCACGCAGATCAACTTGCCGAGCGGAATCTCAACGTCAACGTCGCGAAGATTGTTGTGCGTGGCGCCGCGAACGACCAGTTTCTCGCCGCTGCCCTCGCGCCGCGTCGTAGGCGTTTCAATCCGCCGGGCGCCGCTGAGATACTTCCCTGTCACGCTGCGCGGTGAGCCGGCCACCTCGGCAGGCGCCCCTTCGGCGACGATCTCGCCACCCCGCACGCCGGGCCCCGGCCCGAAGTCGATCACGTGGTCGGCTGCGCGGATCGTGTCCTCGTCGTGCTCCACGACCACAACGGTGTTGCCCAGGTCCCGCAGCTGCTGCAGCGTCGCCAGCAACCGGTCGTTGTCGCGCGGATGCAAGCCGATCGACGGCTCATCCAGAATGTACAGCACGCCCACCAGCCCCGAGCCGATCTGGCCCGCCAGGCGAATTCGCTGCGACTCGCCGCCGGACAACGTCGGCGCCGTGCGGCCCAGCGAGAGATAGTCGAGCCCGACGTTCAGCAGGAAGCCCAGCCGTGCGCGGATCTCCTTGATCGCCTCCGCGGCGATCTGCGTGCGGATGTCGTCCAGCTCCAAGGTCTCGAAGAACGTCGCCGCGTCGGAGATCGCCAACTGACAGACATCGGGCAGTGACCGCCAGGGACGATCTTGAAACTGATCGGCCTCCGACCGCAGCCGCACCGCGCGGGCGTGCGGATTCAGACGCTCGCCTTCGCAGTCGGGGCAGACGATCGTGTTCATATACTGCTCGAGCTTCCGCAGTTGCGGGCGGCTCTTGCTGTTGCGGTACTTGCCCAGCAGCTCCGGAATCACGCCGTCAAACACGCCGCCGTACTTGATCGGCGAGCTGCCGCCTCGCCACGTGAACGTGATGTGCTGGTCGCCCGCGCCCCACAGCCAAAGGTCGCGGTGCCGCGGCTCGAGGTCGCGCCAAGGCGTCTCCAGCAACGTGCCCTCGGGCAACTCCCACACCCGCTCCATCGTGTCCGCCACGCCTTGGTAAACATGGCGACGCCCGCGGCCCATCTCCCGCCACTTGCCCAGCAGCTCGATGCAGCCGTCGCGAAACGGCAGCGTGTCGTCCGGGATCATCAGCTCCGGGTCGAACGAATAGATCTCGCCCAGCCCGTCGCATTCCAGGCACATGCCCTGCGGGCTGTTGAAGCTGAACAGCTGCGGGCTCGGCGGCTCGAAGCTAAGCCCGCAACTGGCACAGGCGTAGTCGATGGACATCATGATGTCATCCGCCTGCGCCTGCATCGCCTGGCTCGAACGCGTCTTGCCCTTGCTCGCCCGGCCTTTGACGCGCGGCGCCGCAGCGTCCTCGTCCACGGCGATAATCAGCGAGCCTTTGCCATGCCGTAGCGCCAGGTCCACCGCTTCGGCCAAGCGGGCGCGGACGTCGGCTCTCACCACGAGCCGGTCGATGACCACCTCGATGTTGTGCCGCATCTGGCGGTCCAGCTGCTGGTCGTCGGCAAGCGAGACCACCTCGCCATCCACTCTAGCGCGAACAAAGCCCTGCCGCAGCAGGTCGTCGAACAGATCCCGATACTCGCCCTTCTGGCCGCGAATCAGCGGCGCCAGCACCTGAAAGCGGGCGCCCTCGGGCAACTGCAGGATCCGGGCAATCATCTGCTCTCGGGATTGCGACGTGATCGGCTCGTCGCACCGCGGGCAAAAGCCCTGCCCCACGCGGGCATACAACACCCGCAGATAGTCGTAGATCTCCGTGATCGTGCCGACGGTCGAGCGAGGATTGCGGCCCGACGACTTCTGCGAAATCGAGATCGACGGGCTCAGACCGCCGATGAAGTCGACGTCCGGCTTCGGCATCTGCCCCAGAAATTGACGCGCGAAGCTCGACAGGCTCTCGACGTAGCGACGCTGCCCCTCGGCAAACAGCGTGTCAAACGCCAGCGAGCTCTTGCCCGATCCGCTGACGCCGGTAAGACAGGTCAATTGGTTGCGAGGAAGGATCAGACTGACATTCTGCAAGTTGTGCTCGCGAGCGCCCTTGATCACGATATCCGATGCCGGCATCGCGTTTCCTTCTCCCCCGTCTCGACCGGTGACTAGTTCCCCCGCATTCTAGGGCCCTGCGCCCGATTCAGGGAGAGGGCGACGTTTTCCCGCCGACGGCCACCGTTTGTCGCGGAAAATATTTCGCGCCAAGTTCGTTCTAATAGGGGAGCCGGTCGGGTCTTTTTTAAAAAGGCTGCCGGGCGGCAAATGTCGCCAGGCCGCGCCGTCCGCCCAAAAGTTCTCGCCCCCGCCAATTCGCCATTTCGCAATGCCCGACGACAAACAGCCCTGGCTAGTCCGCGCCGAGCAGCTGCACCGGACGTTCGACACGGGCGAGGTGCCGGTGCATGTGCTGAAAGGCATCTCGTTCGACATCTATCGGGGCGAGTTTTTGGCCATCGTTGGCCCCAGCGGTTCGGGCAAGACCACCGTGTTGAATCTGATCGGCGGCCTCGATCAGCCCAGTTCGGGGGAAATTCGCTTCGCCCGAGCCGACGGGCGGATGGTCGACTTGGCCCGCGCCAACGCCAAAGAGCTGACTGAGTATCGCCGCGAGCAGGTCGGGTTCGTGTTTCAGTTCTATAACCTCGTCCCCAACCTCACCGCACAAGAGAACGTCGAGATTGCGATCGACATCGTTGCAAACCCGTTGGACAGCGCGGAGACGCTGAAAATGGTCGGCCTGTCCGATCGCGCCGACCACTTTCCCTCGCAGCTGTCCGGCGGCGAGCAGCAGCGCGTGGCCATCGCGAGGGCCGTGGCGAAGAATCCCGAAATGCTGCTCTGCGACGAACCGACGGGAGCATTGGACTTCGAGACGGGAAAGGTCGTGCTGCGGCGGCTCGTCGATCTCAACCGACAGCTGCGCAAAACCGTTGTGGTGATCACTCACAACGCGGCGCTGGCCGATGTCGCCGACCGCATCATCCATATCCGCTCGGGCGAGATCTCGAACATCGAAATCAACGAGCAGCCGAAGTCGCCCGAAGAGGTGGTCTGGTGACGTCCCGAGTCGGCTCGCTCAATCGCATGCTGATCCGCGACCTGCTCGCGGCCAAGGCGTTGCTGCTGGCGGTGATGTCCATCATCGCCGTGGGCGTGATGTGCTACGTGACGATGCAGTCGGCGTATTTGAATCTGCAGAACGCCAAGAGCCGCTACTATCTGCAGTGCCACATGGCCGACTTTTGGATTTCGCTGCGCAAGGCGCCGCGATCCGAGGTCGATCGACTGGCCGCCACGCCCGGTGTGGCGTCGCTGCAGAGCCGCGTGTCGCTGTTGGCGACGGCCGACATCCCCAACTTCGACGCGCCCGTGACGCTGCGCGTCGTATCGCTGCCCCGGGGGCGGGTGGCCGAGGTGAATCGCGTTCTGCTGCGCGACGGCTCGTGGTTCTCCAGTGACGAAGCGGGCGAGGCGATCCTAAGCGAGTCGTTCGCGAAGGCTCATCGGCTGGAGCTGGGCAGCCGGTTGAACGTGCTGCTCAACGGCCGCGAGCGCCAGTTGCGGATCGTCGGCTTCGCGATGGGCAGCGAGTTCGTCTACGCGCTCGGGCCCGGCGCCGTGATGCCCGACCCGTTGCGGTTCGGCATCTGTTACTTGCCCGAGCGATTCGCCGAGGAGGCATCGGGGCACCAGGGCGCCGCCAACGAAGTCGTCGGGCGTTTCTCGCCGGACAACATCGCCGGGCGGCAGGAAACGCTGCGACACCTAGAGGCCAAGCTGGAGCCGTACGGGCGGCTCGCGACCATGGAGCTGCCCGATCAAACCTCCAACCAGTTCTTGACCGCCGAGCTGGATGGGCTGGGCGCCTTCGCCTCGGTCATTCCCACCATGTTTCTGATTGTCGCCGCGTTGGTGCTGAATGTGCTGGTGGGTCGGCTGGTGCGGCAGCAGCGAACGATCATCGGCACGCTGAAGGCGCTCGGCTACGGCAATCTGCGGCTGTGCGTGCATTTTCTGCTGTTCGGCGCCACCGTGGGCCTCGTCGGCGGGCTCGTCGGCGCCGGTCTGGGCCAGCTAGCCGGAGCCGGAATGACCACCGTATACAAGCAGTATTTCGAGCTGCCGGATCTCCGCTCGCAGCTTTACCCGGTCCTGCACGCCAAGGCGATGGCCGCCAGCTTGCTTTGCGCCGCCGCAGGCAGCCTTCACTCGGTGCTGCAAGTGCTGCGGCTGGCGCCGGCCGAGGCGATGCGCCCCGAGCCGCCGGCCGCGGGCCGACGCGTGTGGCTCGAGCGGCTGCCTCGCATCTGGAAGTCGCTGACAGCACCTTGGCGCCTCGCCATTCGCAGCCTGGCGCGGCAGAAGTTTCGCACCGCCGCCGGCGTGTTCGCCGCCGCGATGGGCGCCGGACTGTTGGTCACCGGATTCATGATGCTGCGCTCCCAAACGTACCTGATCGACTTCGAATTCTTCCGCGTCACCAAGAGTGACATGGATTTGACACTCGACCGGGTCGTCACCCGCTCCGCCCTCAACGAGCTGCGGCAACTGCCCGGAGTCGTGCTGGCCGAGCCGCGGCTCGATCTGTCCTGCCGGCTGCGCAGCGGACCCTATGACGAGCGAGCGAGCCTCGCCGGGCTCGTCCCCGGCGCCCAACTGACGACGCCTCGCGAGGGGCTGGCGCCGATCCGCCTGCCTTCGACCGGATTGGTCATCGGGCGGCGGCTGGCCGACAAGCTGCACGTGAGCGTCGGCGACACCCTGGAAGTCGAGCTGATCCGGCTGCGGCAACGGCCCAAGCAAGTGCGAGTGGCCCGCATCACGGACGGCTACTTGGGCATGTCCGTTTACGCGGACATCCACGTGCTCAGCCGTCTGGCCGAAGAGTCGTGGGCGATGAACGGCGCCCAACTCAAACTGGATGGCAACGAGTCCTCGTTGACGCGACTGTATCGGCGGCTCAAGGCGATGCCCGCCATCCAATCCGTCGTGTTGCGGCGCGAGATGGTGCGCGGCTTGATGGAGACACTGCTAGCCAATCAGTTCGTGTTCATCGGTGTGCTGGTCACCTTCTCCGGCGCTATTTTCTTCGGCAGCATACTCAACGCATCGCTCGTCTCGCTGGCCGAGCGGCAGCGCGAGGTGGCGACGATGCGGGCGTTGGGATATAGCCCGTGGCAAATCGGCGCGATGTTTTTTCGCGAGAGCCTGTTGGTGAATTTGGCCGGCGTCGCCCTGGGCATGCCCGTCGGCTACCTGCTGCTGCTCGCCACGGCCCAGCTTTACGAAAGCGACCTAATTCGGCTGCCGGTGGTCTCCGCGCCGTGGATACCGTTGGCAGCGGCCGCCACCGGAATCGCGTTCATGGTGATCGCCCAAGCCGTCGTTCAACGCGTCATTCACCGCATGCACTGGGCCGATGCCCTCAAGATCAAGGAGTAACCCCGTGAAACTTCGCACGCTCGCCGTCATCCTCGCCCTTGTGGCCGGAGGCGGCTGGCTAGCCTACGCGCAGTGGCAAAACGGCGCGCTCGCCGTCGCCGCGGCGACGCCCGCACGAGGGCCATTGACCGAGTACGTCGAGGAACGCGCGATCACGCGATTGCCGCAGGTGCACAGAGTCACCATGCCACAGGCCGCGCTCGTCCGTCCTCAAGCGTTGGAAGTCGGCCAGCAGGTCGCTGTCGGAGAGCTGCTTGCGCAGCTCGATCAGCGGCCGCTTGAACTGGCCGTCGGCGAAGCGGAGGCGATGCTCGAGGAGCAGGACGCCGTGCTTGCCAAGAGCCGCGACAACTCGCTGGAGACCAAGATCCAGCAGCAGTCCGAGCGGCTGGTCGAGTCAGTATCCGCAGCGGTTGAGTCGGCGGTCGAGCGCGTCCAAGCGGGCGAGGAGCGCGCCGATTTTGCGAAGCGGATTCGCGACCGCCTCCGCGGCGTGGCCCAGGCGACCAGCAAGAACGAGCTGGAGCAGGCAGAGCTGCAGGCCGTCGAGGCGGTCAGTTCGTCAAAGCAGGACAAGCTCGTCGTCAGCGCCAGTCGCGCGATCGAGGCCGCCACGGTGCTGCTGCCCAAGATGGTGACGGACTACATTCAGCGCAAGACGCTCGACGACGCGGTGACGCAAGCCCGGCGCCGCGCCGTCAACTCACAGCTGGAGCAAGCGAGGCTCCGCGAGCGCGAGGGCAGTCTGCGCAGCCCGGTCGACGGCATCGTGCTTGAGGCGCCCGTCGACGCCCCGCAGCACCTCGGCTTCGGCGAGCTGGTGTGCGTCGTCGGCCAGCTATCCGAGCTGGAGATCGAGACAGACATCCTCAGCGAGGACGCGGTGCGAATTACGCGCGGCGACGCCTGCGCGATCACGGGCCCCGCGCTCGCCGCCGCGCCCGAAGGCGCGCTGCAGGGCATTGTCGAGCGGGTGTCGCCCAACGCGTTCATGAAGGTCAGTTCGCTCGGCGTCGAGCAGCAGCGAGTGAAGGTCGTAGTCCGGCTCGACGACGATCAGATCGCAGCCGCTCGGCAAGCCAACCTGGGTGTCGGCTATCAAGTCGACGTCCGCATCATCACCGACGAGCGCGACGACGTGCTGCAGATCCCGCGCTCGGCGCTATTTCGCGACCGCGACGGCAGATGGCAGGTGTTTGTCATCGCCCGGGGCAAGGCCGAGCGCCGCGCCGTGTCCATCGGGATTCAGAGCGACACTCACGCCGAAGTGCTCTCCGGCCTCGAGCCCTCGGACATCGTGATCACCGAGCCCGAAAGCCGCATCACCGAGGGAGCACGCGTCCGGCCGTTCTAACAGCAGGAACCGAAGCGTCAGGAAGGTAACCCGAAGCGTAAGCGAGGGAAGGAAACCCGAAGCGTAAGCGAGGGATCGATTCGCCCACCCCTCCACCACCAAGCAGGCTGCTGATGCAGATCATGCAGAACTTCGGCCATTCACCCCTCGAATTCCTTCGGTGTCATTTCGAATGAAGTTGGGCCTCATCACGGACATTCACGAACAGGTCGAGGTTTTGTCGATTGCGTTGGACGTCTTGCGCGACGAAGCCGTCGACATGATTGTTCTGATCGGCGATGTCGTCGGGGATGGAGAGCAACTCGAGGAGACTTGCAGGTTGCTTTTGGAGCACAGCGTTGTCGGTGTTTGGGGGAACCACGACCATCTTCTTTGCCTGGAGTCTCGATCGGACTTTCGCGAGCAGGACGCTAACGCGACGACGGTTTTCTTGTCATCGCTTCACCCGAGATTTGAAGTCGCACAATGTCTGTTTCAGCACGTGGAACCCTGGCTTAACGCAGACGATCTGGCCGATTTGTGGTACTTCGAGGGGCCGCCGGACTCGCCGGAAAGGATGCAGAAAATATTCGAGGCAACCTCACACGCGGTCGTTTTTGCTGGCCACTACCACAAATGGATGCTGCTTTCCGATCAAGGTCGCGAGCCCTGGTCAGGTGGTGAGCCGGTGCGACTGAACGCCCTTCGCAGGTACTTCGTCGCGGTCGGCGCATTGTGTGAAGGACGATTTGCCACGTTCGACACCGAGTCACTCGATTTGAATCCATTCAATGTGTCGAACGGATTGCTACCCTCACGCTAATCCCCGTCGCCTTCCAATACGCGTCCATCTCGAAAGCCAGAGCAGGAATTCGAGCAGGATTGAAAGGCAACGCCAACAGCGACCGCGCGGGGATGCGTCGCGGGGTTCGTGCGTTTCCACATGTTTGCGCGTTTCGCCCCGCGGCAATCATATTGAAGGCCGAAGGTCTTCCACATCGTAGCCCGTGTCAAAGCGTCGGCCCGGGGAGGCGTCGTGGTGTTCGTTTCTACACGCGAGAGTCGCCCCGTAGCAATCATTGTCGAAGGCCAAAGGCCTTCCTCATCGTAGCCCGGGTCAGAGCGAAGCGCCAGCCCGGGAATGCGCCGGCCCGGGAATGCGTCGCCCCGGGAAGGCGTCGGCCCGAAAATGCATCGCAGGGCTGGTTCGTTTCCACATGGTTGCGAGTTTCGCCCCGCGGCAATCATTGTCGAAGGCCAAAGGCCTTCCTCATCGTAGCCCGGGTCAGAGCGAAGCGCCGGCCCGGGAAAACGTCGGCCCGGGAAAACGTCGCGGGAATCGTTTTCAATTGGTTGCGGGGGTTCGTTTCCACATGGTTGCGATAATCCGACGACGCAGGCGGCAAACTGCCTTCGCCTTCCACGAAGCACGCCGTAGTGACCCCGAACGGGAGCATTGCAACTTACCGATGGGACTACGAGAATGAGATTGCCCTGACAGTGCTCCCATTGTGAGGCTCAGGGCATGTCCATGACCTGCCCGTGCCAATCAACCTTCCGCTTCTTCCGCCTTTACTCACATGGCCAATGAAGACCCTCCCACTTACGCTTCAAAGTGTCTATTTGCTGGTGTAACGTTGGCCTGCTGTGCGTTCGATTTTGCAGCGATCCCGCAGTTTTGTGAATGCCTGCCGAACTGCCTTCCTTGCGTGGAGTTGCTGTCGCTTCTGATTTTACCCGGCCGTGGATAAACATAGGAGGCTAGTATCAATGACTGGAATGCTCTGTTTGGCACTGCTTAGCTGCGTTGATTGCCACTGCGAGTGTGTCTCTGGAGGAGTGCTGATGACGTTTACTTTTGCCTCCGTCCCGCCACCTCATGACTCTGTGGAACGACCTGAGTACGACGCGTTTCGCGCCCTGGCAAGTTTTCCAGCGTCAAGGAGCTCAATCGAACGCGTGAACAAGAAGGTAACCTGCCTCGTCTGGCTAAGCCCCAATGACCCCAACGAACCCGACATGGCATTTCTCAATCCACCGCCGTCCAGACGAGAATCCCTTAAAGCGGCGCTTTCACGCCAACTGCCTGGCCTGCAGATTGATGCGAGTGGCAGCCGCTGGATAATCGTGGGAACAACTAGCGATGTGCAGAAAGCGAGAGAGTTGGCAAACGAGAAGCAGTAGCTGCCACCGGCCGAATTGACGTCGCACGTTTCCATTAACTGGCATCTGCCACATGAACATGAAGACTAGCCCATTAGTCGTTGCGTGCGCTGCCATTGCTTTGTGTGTGCTTATATCGTCTTGTAACAGCACGCCCTCGCGGGACGAGGAGCGTGCCACTGATTCAGCCCGTTTTTTGCTCCCACACATCGACAGTGTCGGTTCAGCCACTTTCCTGGTGAGGGAGGAATGGGATGATGAAATTGAATTATGCCTACTCGGGCACACTCCAGGAGATATTTTTAATAGCCCTGCTGACACCGCCCCCCCGGGTACTGAGTGGATAGAGCCCACGCCACCCGATTTGGCAATTTGGCCAGACGGGACAATCATCTGGAGCACAAAGAATGACAGCACGGTGGTCTATTGGAGATCCGCGATTCTTCCCCACGAGCTCGCTCTCTTTTACCAACGGTTGGAAGGCTTGCCTAGCGATGTTGACTCAAGTGCAGGCGTGTCTGTCGTTTCTTTCCAGAAGCCAAATGCAGTGGGTGAGTATGTTGCTTTCGCAGATGCTCGTCAGAATCGACGTGCGGTGTTAGCGTTGAAAAGCCTACTCACCACACTGAGCCTGAAAGGCGAGAGGATCGACCCGGTCAATGCGCTGGCGTGGACGGTGCAGGAACGACGTCCAATATTCGTAAGCGGGCAGTGAACCCCAGTTTGCGGCAATATGGAGCGAAACGAGATGGGCGTCAGAGGTCGCCTTTGGCGACTCGTTCTTCCGCGCGAGATCGGTGATTCCCAACGGTGGCCGGGGTGAGCGGCGAGCCATTGGTCGGGCAGCAAGGAGTCAGGGTCCGCGCCACCAGATTGACGGCCTGTTCCGTTTGACGAGGGGGTTTCTGCTTTCACAAAGGAAGCAAATTCGGCAGCAAACGAATGGCACATCAACGACAAATACCGAGACCACAACAGGCAAGCCTACGTGAGTTGCTCGCAGTCTTCCTCATCGTCGGCCTGGGTCTTGCATTTTGAATCGATGCCACGAAACGCACCTCACGGATTGAGAAGCAAGCACTCAGTTTGGAGGCGGCTTCGACGGAGGTTATGTCGCTAAAGGAACAAGTCCCGAGATTGCATTCCGAGAACAACTTCTACAGAAATGTCGCCGGCTCGATCAACGCACTAGCGTCATCTGAGAGCAAGAGAGTTGACGCTATTCGGGTGCTCTCCAAGATGACCCCGACTGAAACCAAATCTTTCCACAAGCAGATCGTGCACCTATCGATGCCGTCACACTCATATTTGGATGCCTATTACACTACGAACGTGCCTGGAGTTGCCCAAACACAAAACCAAGCGGCGAGAATGCTTGGTGGCGATGAAGTAGTTGAGAATCCTCGCCTTGAGTTGGTCGCGATCCTGCACCCAGTCGTCCGAAACCTCCGTTCAATCCAAGGATCTTTTGAAACGGATGTCCTCTTGTTGCAGATTGAATTGCCCTCGCCAAACTATGGCGTATCCTTCAAGGATGTTGATAGCGATGGGCGACCGGAGCTCGTCATAAAGATTGGCGGCACAAGAACCATCTATGCGTGCACTCCTTCTGGCTTTGCGAGGGTGACGCAACCCTAGTTGTTGCCTGTTACCGGCCGAATTGACGTCGCACCTTTGACACCGCCTTTTCTGCACTGCAGTCAAAACCAGTCAAAACGTCCGCACTTGGGAATACGCTCGCCGAATCTCCGCTCACTTCTCAGTGTAACCATCCATCTGAGGAGGGGCGTTTGGCGGCACGCAATAGCACGCGGGGAACAATTCATGTATTAAAGCTCTGCTAGCGGGTGAACCTAGCACATTGATGTAGTCGAGATATGGCAAATTCTGGACGGGGGAAAGGTCTTCGACATTCGTTGAGATTAAGACGAGGTCCTTTAGGTTCTGCAGCTTCGCGAGCGCAGAAATGTCATTCACGGAGCAATTCCGCAGCCGAACAATCTCTAGACTTGCAAGGTTCTCAAGAGGCGACAGATCGCTTACAAGCGGATTGTCT
>JAGQPF010000657.1 GCA_020426845.1 Planctomycetales bacterium | reverse complement strand
TATCCCTCGCTTACGCTTCGGGTTTCCTTCTTTTGAAAGGTTCCACGGGCTTGCGCCCGTGGCTAACGTCTGTCGCCCCTGTCGGGGCTTTTGCGCTTGGCTTGCGTTGTCGCGGAATCCCGACGTTTCCGGAGACCTATCCCTCGCTTACGCTTCGGGTTTCCTTCTTTTGAAAGGTTCCACGGGCTTGCGCCCGTGGCTAACGTCTGTCGCCCCTGTCGGGCTTTTGCGCTCGGCACGCGGCGCCTTCAGTCGTCGTGAGGCTTGACGTCACATTGAGGCAGGGCGGCGCGCAGACGGCGACGGGCGCCCGCGGAGACGGCCGTGTTATCTAGGCTCAGCCCTTGCAACGTGGTGAGACGTGACAACGCCTCCAAGTCCTCATCGCCAATGAGGGTTCCGTCGAGAATCAATGTCTGCAGCTCGCGGCCGGCGAGGGCCTCTAGACATGCCCCGGTGACGCGCGTTCGCTCGAGGCCGAGTCCCAGCAAATTCGGCAACTGGGCAAGCACGCGGACGTCGCCGTCGTCTAGGTTGTTTTCGCCGATCCATAAGTAGGCAAGCTGCTTGATCGTGACAATTCGCTCCACCGCGCGGCGGTCCAATTCCGCTCGCCCGACCCACAGCGTGTGGAGCTCCCGCAACTCGGCGAGGCACGACAGGTCGACGTCCTGAAGCGGCGACCCGCCCAAATTCAGGCGAGTTAACTGCGGCGACTGTGACGCCAGGACTCGCAATTCCGTCGTGGCGATCGAGTGGCCATTGAATGCGAGATTCTGTAAGTCCGCCAGCGGCAATGCCGCCAACAAATCGGGCACGCGGGCGGAGTCGGTCAGCTCCACACCGATGATCGCCGGCGCGTCCGCGGAAGCCTCGGCAGGACGTTCGAGCGTCACTTGGCGATCACCGTCGTCCACGGTGACACGCATGCCATGCTCAAGCAACCACGTCACCTTGTCTCGGTCGACGAGAGCGGTGGCTTTCGCAGGTGGCGCCGCTGCCGGATCACCTCGCTGCGCGGCGCGATGGCGCGCGTCCGAGATCCCCCAGAGCACGACGCCCAGCAGGCTCGCGGCCACGGCGCCGGCCAACCACATCGGCGTCACTGCCCGCCGCGGCCGACTGCGCGGGCCGGCTGTGTCCCGCTCGTTGTGTGTCTCCGGCGCCGTCCCTTCGCGCTCGATGGCCCCCAGCGCCGTCAACACATCGTCCATCGACGCGTAACGGAGCTCGGGCCGCTTGGCAACCATCGTTTGGAACACCGTCTCGAGCGCGGCGGAGACGGCCGGATTGCCGGCGGCAAGCGAGGGAGCAGGCTGCTCTCGATGGGCGAGCAATCTGGCCATGTACGTGGGGCCATCGTACATCCGGCTGCCGGTCAACAGAAAGTAAAGCGTGCAGCCCAGGCTGTAGATGTCGGCGGCGGGAGTTGCCGACCGCGGATCGATGCCCTGTTCGGGCGCCATGTAGTCGACCGTTCCCATCAACGTGTTGAACGATGTCAGCTCGGAGCAGTCCGCTTGCTCGCGAACGCCCGCCAGCCCCAGGTCCAGCACCTTGATGACGCCTTGGTCGTCTCGCATCAAGTTGGCCGGCTTCACATCTCGATGGACAATCCCGCACCGATGGACGTGTGCCAAGCCGATGGCCGCTTGGCGAATGCAGTCGATTGCGACGTCGACTCGCAACGGGCCCTCGGCCAGCACCAGTTGCCGCAAGTTTCGGCCCGGCACTAGCTCGAAGACAATGTAGCTCCAGCCACCATCCTCTCCGGCATCGAACGCCGAGGCGACATGTTCATGTCGCACCTGTGCTGCCGCCCGGCCCTCGCGCAAAAACCTCGAGTGCAGTTGGCCGGCAGAGCTTTGCGATTTGAGCAGCTTGACGGCTGCGAGCGTGTCGAGACGCTCGTGGCGAGCGAGAAAGACTTGCCCCATTCCGCCGCTGCCGATGCACTTGAGCAGCTCGTAGTTGCCGATCCGGCGAGGAACATCAAGATCCGGCGGCTCGAGGCGTCCGCGTGCGAGAGTCGATCCCTCGAGACGCGTCTCCATGTCCTCCGAGTCAACTGCCGAATCAACCGGCGAATCGACTGCCGGTTCTCCCGCCCGTTCGGCGCCTGCCCCCGCAGGCCCGGTCTGCCACTGAGCGTAGTCGGCCCACGTTGCAGCTTCTCCCCCGCGCCGCCGCAGCATCAGCTCCTGTTCAATCAACTCGCGCGCGGCCGCCGGCGTGGCGAGCTCGGGAAAGCGGCGCAGATAGTCTGCGACTCGATCCGCGACGCGACTTCGGTCGCCTGCGGCGCGGCGCCACTGGTGCTCCATCTCGATGCAAACTAGCTCCACGAGCGTGCCGAGCCGCGATGCCGAGTCCGGTGCGGGGAGATACTGCTCCAACGGCGGCGGCGCCTGCGACTCCCATGCGCGCTCAAAATCGCGCCGGAGCTGCTCATCCACCATCAGCAAGTCGTGTTCGGCAGCGTTCACCGCGACACTCCATTGGAGACCTAACCAAGCCGACGAACCAGGCGATCAAACCGCTTCCTCGAACCCATCCCCGAGTCTACGAACGCTTTTGTAACAGGACAAGCCGCCGCCTTGCCGACTCGAGCCTTGAGATCCCGATCGAGACGATCAAGGCCATCCTGGCATCGAGCGGGCAAGCGGCGACCGGTTGCCGACATCAGGGCGTAAACCAATGATCCATCGCCCAATCCAACCTTTGTCCCGGCGCCGGATCGACAAAGAACCGCAACGGACGGGAAGCGTTCAATGCGGCAATCGTCACGTCGGCATACAAGTCGTAATCCCCGTCGCCGTAGACGTCGAAGTGTCCGCCCCAGGCGAGGTAGGCACGACGTGACGCCAGTGTTCCCGACCGATGCCAGGCTCGCGCCCAGACTCCCGCCGCGTTTTCATCGCCCTGGTTCAGCGCCGCCGAGGCCGACTCGAATGCCGCCACGATGGTCAGTGAACTACGGTCCGGGAGCCAACGCAGGTCTTCGATCCAGTCCGGATCATCCGGAGCCAACGCCGGCAGCCAGTTGTAACCCGCCGCGTCGTGGAGAATGATCTGCCGCGGCGCCGGCAACTTGCTCCACATCGACATCTTCAATGCGAACGCTCCTCCCAGCGAATGCCCGGCGATGGACAAGTTCAAAGCAGGCGGAGACCAGTACGTCCCGCCACACTCGACGAATCGCAGGCCGGCGACCGCCTTGTCCACGGCGTCCGCATACCAAAGGTCGAAGTGAAAGAAGTCCGGGCTCAGCACATCGCGTTCCCCGTAGATTGGAAACACGACCACACAGCCCGAGCTGGCGATCTCCCGCAGCAAGGTGTCGTAGCGAGCGGGATCGATGAACCACGGGGCGCCGTGCAAATACAACAACAACGGCATCGACAGCTCGTCGCAGCCCGCATACTTCGTCGGCTCGTAAATGGCAAAGTCGGCGCACTGAATCTTGCGCACCGAATAGGCATGCGCCGAATGCGAGCCGCAGGCGGCGATGGCGAGCAACAACGTCAAGAGTTGCCAGAATCGTCGACTATAAAGACTCGAAAACATGACTCTCTCCTTGAGGCAGAGACAAAAGTGGCCAAGGCAAATGCGACGCTCGCTGAGCCATCGCGAGTCGCAGTGGATTGTGGAGCGATGGAGCGAGATCCGCCGAGTCACGCCGCTGCGGCAAGCCGAAACAGCGTGAACTCGGCGGCTGGATGACTCCCCGGGCTCCCGCGTAGTGGCTAAGGCGTGATTGAATCAAAGTTCAACGTCCAAGTGCCCGATTGGGTCGGCGAGAAGTAGGCGCCGCGGAACGCGGAGTTCATGGCGTTGACTGTCACATTCCGCCAAACAGCGCCGTAGGAGGCGTAGTCCGTGCTGACGCTTCGGTGCGTCCGCGCGGCGAGGAACGCGTGCCGGTAGTTCGACCAGACCGGCGTGTTGTGCCACGCTCGCGCCCAGATCCCACTCGCTTCGCCACTACCCAACGTCGTCGAGCTGTTGACCTCTTGCACGACCATGTCGGTTGAGACGATGGTCACCAGCCGGGTATTGCTGGGGATCAGCCGCAAGTACCACGAGTCCAGCCAGTACGGGAAGGCGCCAAGCGGCGCCGCGTCGGAGTTGAAGCCGGACGGGTCGTGCAAGACCAACGCCTTCGTCTCGACTCCCACGTACCGCAGGTTGTTCGCCATTTTCAACGCATAGGCGCCGCCCCACGAGTGTCCGATCAGCCCGATCCGGCCCGTGTCCACGGAGTGAAACAGTCCCTGGTATTGCGGGTTGGTCAGCAGCGTGTTCACGTTGAACAAAGCGTGCAGCGTCTCGTCTCTGGCGTGAAAATAGTAATCGTTGCTGTTGGCACTCTGCGCGTCGTAGCGAGGAAACAGCACGTAGTACCCCGCGAGCGCCAACGACTTGAGCATCGGCTCATACGCCGTCTCGTTCGTCTGATTGGCGCCGTGCAGGTAGACCAGCAGCGGATAGCTGCGGCTGCCGCCGGACTGGTAGTCGGCAAACAGATCCCAGATGCTCGGGGTGTAGACGACAAAGCTCTCGTCGGGGCTGACGAGTTTGGCCTGAGCCATGGCGCGGGACGCCAGCCCGCCCAACAGCACCGCCAACGACAAGCACGCACGGAAAAGCAGACTTCGCAGACGCATGATGAGACTCCTTCGCGTGATGGAACGAACGACGGAAAACTCGTGGAAGCGATGTTTCCCGTCGTCCTCCGTGGGACGCGGCGAGCACCGATCGCCCACCGCTGCATGCGAATTGCCCCCGGCGGCGGAACCGGCCAAAAAAATTCGGCAATTTTCTCGCCAGCTGACGGCCGGTGTGCGCCGAATCGGTCGGCGGTAAAATCCAGCTGCGTATCGGCAGCCCCATAGTCATCCCATTGCCGTCCCCACTTGCCATCCCCCCTTGCCATCCGCGTTCGCCAGTGGTGCGTTTTTCAAAGGCTGTTAGGATTCCCGAGTGAGCAGCGCCAGCGAAGAATCGGTCGCCTGGGTCCAGCAATTGGTCGCCGGCTCTCCGCGCGCGATGTCGGAGTTCCTGCAGCTGTATCTGCCTCGATTGGAGCGGCTCGCGGCGGCCAATATGATTCCGGCACTGCGGCGCCGAATCGGCGACGAGGACATTGCCCAGTCCGTCTGCCACACATTCCTGCGGCGGGCGCAGGCGGGGCAGTTCGAGCTTGAGGGGACCGCGAGCCTGTGGGCCTTGCTGTGCGCCATCACGCTGACGAAGGTGCGTCAGCACGCTCGCTTCCATTGGCGCGAGAAGCGCGCCGTGGGCCTGGAGGCGCCCGCGGACGCCGTGCCGGCACACGAGATCGCCTCTCCCGCGCCCACGCCAGACGAGGCCTTGGAGTTCGCCGAATGCATGGAGCGATTCTTTGGCGATCTGACGGACGAGGAGCGCGCGATCGTCGATCTACGGCTGCAGGATTGCACCCAACTGGAGATCGCCGAGCGGCTCGCCATCTCCGAACGAACCGTGCGACGCCTGCTGGCCAAGATCCGCACGCGGTGGGAAGCCGTGCTCCACGACTCAATCAGCCGCTGAGCCGCGGCGCCGCGGCCGCAAGCGGACTTAAAAAGGAAACCCGAAGCGTCAGCGAGGGATCGAACGGTGAGTGAGCCGAACCTTCACATGGACATTCGGACCGGACGGGCCAGCCCTTCCGTGCTCGGATGGCCAACGTGAATGGGCGATGCGATCCCTCGCTGACGCTGCGGGTTTCCTGCCAACGCGACGCTAATTGCCCTTTAGCACTCGCTCGACGTCGGTTTGCAAGCCGCGCATGTAGAGGCGCCACTCTTGCTCCAGCAGGCGGAGGTCGCCGAAGACGAAGCGGAAGCTGGATAGCAATTGTTCGGGCGTCAGGCGTTCTCGCTGCCGGCGTTGTCCGACCAAGATGTACCAATTCATCAATTTGTCGAAGTGACGCTCCATGAGAAAATGGGTCAATGCCCAGGCTTGCCCGTACCCGTGCAGCTGCCCTTCCGTCGCGCGGGCCTGCGTGAAGATGCGATCGGTGACGACGAATTCGATGCTGGAGTGAATCGGATCGCGCTCCAATTGCTTGTACCAGTCGAGCCGGTCCTCGTTCACGGCGCCGATGCCGCTCCATGCCGCCTCCTTGGGCGACTCGAAGTAGGTGGCCAGTCCTTCGGCCGCCCAGGTGGGGACCGGAGCGGAGCCGGGCATCAGCCCGGTGACGCCCGCCATGTGATGCGTCGCCTCATGGGACACGACCTCGACGTCCTGATTGATGCTCGACAGCATCATCAGCAGTTGCAGGGTGTCGACCAAGCGAACGAGCTCCCGCGCACCGGGCGTGCGATTGCGGACGGCCTCGTCGCGTTCGCGCTGAAGCGCCTTGCTTAACGTGTCGAGCGCCTCGAACGACTCGTGCGTGCCTTGCACGTAGAACACCGAGATATTCTTATCCCGTTGGTAGAAGCCGGCAGTCGACTGCAACTCGGGACCAAGCAGATTGCAAAACCGCAGGTAGTCCTCGTGACGGGCGAACAGAATCACCTTCAGGTACTCGCGGGGCACCTGGAGCTCGTATCCCTCCAACGCAAACTTCATCAAAAAGCTCTCGTAGACCGTCTCCAGCAGGTCCAAACGTTCCTCGGCCCGCGACTTGCCGCGAGGCGCTCCTTCGCGAGCGCCCGTGGTGTCGTGCATCAAGATGAAGTGCTTGCTATAGGCGAACTGCATGCCGCTGTGCCCCTGAGCGAACGCTTCGAGCTCGGTCTTCTCGCGCGCCGGCGGCGGCAGCGGCGCCGCCATTTTCTGTCGCAGGGCGGCGAGGCGCCGGACAGTCGGGTTCGTGCTGTCAACCTTCCAGGCCGCCGAGCGCGCCTCATAGAACTTGGGCAGCAGGCCGTTATGCAGCGCCCACTTGGCGACCGCCAAGCACTGCTTCACATCGCCGCTGGCCGTGGCCGCGTTCAACTTGGAGCTCGCCAGGGAATTCGGCGGATCGACCTTGAAGATCTTCACATCGTCCAAGCCGAGATAGACCGTGCCCAGCGCATGGCGAAGCGTCACTGTCTTGCCCGGATTGACCGTCGTGCGACCTTCGAGCATGAACACCAGTCGCGTCGCAGGCACTTGGTACAGCACGATGTCGCCTCGGGCCGAGGCGATGCAGATCACGGCGCCAACAATCAACAAACTCGCTAGAGACGCGCGACGGGCCCCTCGAGGCAACCGACCTTTCGCATGTCGCTTCATGAGTCGCTCCGATTTGCTTGCTGCCAAGCCGTTGAACCGCGTCAGCAGGGGCAGTGGGCTGCTCTCCTTATGACGCCACCATAACGCCACAACTTGCCTGCGTCGCCCCATGCCATATTATGACTCATAACGCATTTCAAAACACCCAGCCATCCGTCTGTCAAAACCCGATGCCCGCTCAGCCCCCCATCCACTTCTACAGTGTCGCCGACGATTACGGGGAATTCTCCAACTTCGCCGCCTACCCGATCAAGCTCAAGGGAAAATTCTGGCCAACGTCCGAGCACTACTTTCAGGCTCAGAAGTTTCGCGACGCCGCGCACCAAGCGGAGATTCGCAAGGCCCGAACGCCCATGATTGCGGCGCGGCTGGGCCGTGATCGGAAAAAGTCGCTGCGCCGCGATTGGGAGTCCATGAAGGACAACGTGATGCGCGACGCGGTGCTGGCCAAGTTCATGCAGCACCCAGAACTGCGCGAACTGCTGCTCGGCACCGGCGAAGCGAAACTCGTCGAACACACCTCCAACGACTCCTATTGGGGCGACGGTGGAGATGGCAGCGGCAAGAACCGGCTCGGACAGATTCTGATGGAGGTGCGAGCGCGGCTGCGGGAACAGCAACCCGAGCAAGCCGCGCGCGATCAGTCAGCATCGTGACCTCGGGCGCAAATCCTCGGGCTCGCGCCCGTGGCCCTTCGGGGGCTGATGCGCTGGCAATGCGCGATTTCGAATACGCGTGCGCAGCGCGAATCCACGGGCTCGCGCCCGTGGCTAACGTCTGTCGCCCCCTTCGGGGGCTGATG
>JAGQPF010000763.1 GCA_020426845.1 Planctomycetales bacterium | reverse complement strand
TTTCTTCAGGGCTGACGAAATACCGCCGCACATCGGCTGGGCAAGCGATGGGTTGTCCCTTCATTAACCGGTCCAGGTAACCTGCCAATAAGGATCCGTTGGAGAAGGCGACATTGGCAAACCGGGCGGTCGTTACCGGAAATCGATCCCGGTAGGAGAGGATAACCTGCTCCATTAGTTTTTTACTGGCACCCATCACATTGACGGGGTTCGCTGCTTTATCCGTAGATACACAGAAGAAATGAGATGGAGGCGATGGGGCAATCAACTCCAATAAACGATGCGCTTTGAAAACATTATTATCCAGAAGAGCTTCGATGGAATAGCGGTCTTTTTCAGAGCGAACATGCTTGTGAGCGGCAAAGTTTGCTACAATATCAAATGGTCCCTCGGCATGGATGAGTTTTGCAAAAACAGGATCTCCAAAATTCATGGGATAGGTCTTGTAATCCGTAGGGAGAGTAAGTCCCACCTGGCTGCGTAAATCGCGGGTGAGTTCGGTTAAACCGTTTTCATTGGTATCGACCACAAATAGTCTGCCGGGATTGAATTCCAGGGTCGCCCGGATAAATGATGAGCCAATAGTGCCGGCACCACCGATAACCAGGATGGCTTTACCTTTAATCTCTCGGGATAACTGCGTGTGGTGGGCGTTGATATCTTCTGCAAATAATGAGCGATCCCGGTGAGTAATAGATTTCCGGATAAACTGGGGAATATTAAACGCTATCATTTAAAGTAGGATTGAATGACCCGGATTACCTCGACAACCTGATCGTCGGTTAGATTGGTTGAGGAGGGAATAGAGATACAGGATTGAAAAACATGATCACTAATATCGGATAGCGTGATATACAAACAATCTTCAAACATGGGTAATTGATTCATCGGAACCCAGAATGGACGGCATTGGATTTCATTTTGCAGAAGATGTTGGATCAACGATGCTTGCCGGTCCGTCTGCAGGGTATGCAACCAGCAGTTGTGATCCACACCGGTGTTTACCGTTTGAAATCGGATATAACCAGGCCGCTCGAGGCTATCCCGGTAGGACTTGTCAATGACTTTCTTGCGGGCTAAAAAACCAGGGAGTTGTTCCATTTGTGCAACGCCTACCGCCGCAAGGATATTAACCAGCCGGTAATTATAGCCGATGGCATCGTGCCGGTATTCGAAAGGGTCTACTTTCGCTGTCGTGGTTAGGTGTTTGGCTTGTCTTGCCAGCATTTCATCATCAGTGATGATCATGCCGCCACCGCCGGTACTGATTATTTTATTGCCGTTGAAACTGAATGTACCCAATAGACCAAAACGTCCGGCATGTTTTTCATCATAGGTTGAGCCCAATGCTTCGGTTGAGTCTTCCACGACAGGCAGATGATACCGATTCGCAAGCTGCATCAGTCGATCCATGTCGACCAGGTTGCCCAGGACATGGACCGGCATGATTGCGCCGATTTGCCGACCGTTGTTCTTTAGAAATGGTCGTATTCGCAGGTCATTTTCACGGATTTCAGTATTGGCTTCCAGAAATTCTTCCAACAGGTCCAGATCCATTTGCCAGGTGTGAGGATCAATATCCACCAACAAAGGTGTTGCTCCGGCATAGGTAATGGCATTACAGGATGCGACAAACGTAATGTTGGGAACGATAACCAGGTCTCCGGGCTGGACTCCTGCCAGTTGTAGTGAGATATGCAACGCCGCGGTACCATTCATCGTTGCTACCGCGTAACGGGCTCCGGTAAATTCTGTTAGTGACTGCTCAAACCTATTGACGTATTC
>JAGQPF010000076.1 GCA_020426845.1 Planctomycetales bacterium | reverse complement strand
GCTCTCCTGATCGAACAAGGTGATCCAAGGCTCGTCCTTGTCGATCTCCTTCAGATTATCTAGCAATGCGAGGATTACTGGTCCCACGGCGACGCCACCGAGCGCAATCGTTAGAAAGGGGATTATTGCCTTGTGGACGGCGATATCCCGCTTCTTGAACCGCGAGGTTGTAAAAGCGCTCTGCGAGACAGTAAAGCCCAGCTGCATCAGATTCGACTTGTAAGCCGCAAACCAGTCGTCCTCGTCATCGCCCGGCCGCATCGCCGCAGTCGTGACTTGGCTGGCGAAGGTCATGGCGAGTGAGAGGCCGCCACGTACGCCCTCAGGTGCAGCCGAGAAGTCGATGAGCGTGTTGCTGGAGACTATACCCTGCGGCAACTTATTGAGATCGAGTGGAGGTGCCGCGTCGGGGCCTTCCGTGACGCCCGTTAATTCTAGACGCTCCGGCCCAAGATCTGCGCTTTCAACGAAGCGCAAGGCATTCCTGTCCATCGTATGTATCCCCCTTCATTCGGTTGTTTCCTACCCCTGGCATCAGGCCTTCCCGACCGCCCGGAAGAACCCTAAACTTGCCACCTCGCCTCGTCATCGTAGGCCGCCGTCGCCGACTGCACCGATACGTGGACATGCTTGTTGTGCGGGTTGCTGCCGCGGTAGTCGCGCCAAGCCCAGGCAGCGCTCCCGCCGATCGCGGCGGCGTTCGCGATACGGCGGTTCCAGATCACGTACTTCACGCGTCGGTCGCGGCTAGCTAGGATCATCTCCGCCAACTTGCCTGCGTCGCAGCCGCCTGCTGGGTCGTGGGTGATGTCGAGCGCCGTTACCACACCCATACCGCCATCGCGGACCCATGGGTTGTGGTCGGAGTTGCGGGTCGCGTGCGCTGCATCACCGATCGTCCCGTCGTTCGCCTTGCTACGGCGTGGCGCAAATGCATCCACCTGCCGGCGCAGCATCAGTAGAGCGCGCGCTACCCGCCAAAATGGGGGCGCCTCCGTGTCGCTCCCCGACGCGGCGCGATTGCCATAATCTCCGGCGTCCTCATCGTCCCCCCCATTTGGCGTCGGTCGCTCTGGCAGGAAAGCATCGATCAATTCAGTCCGCACAAGCCCGGCCCGGCCCGCTATCTCCTGGGCGCCCTCGCTGGCCCAAGCGTCGGACTCGCGCAGTGCGTCGCCAAAATCGAGCCCCGCGGCATCCTCGATTTCTGTCAGCGGAACTTGCAGTCTCCGGAAATTCTCGGGGACGGCGAACTCGAGATTGATGCCAGTGAGGTCCTGCTCGAGCACGAAGCCATATGCCGCGATGCCCTCGGCAGTTGCCGCGACAACAATTTTCCAGTAACGCGACGGGATTCGCACACGTAGCGTTCGCCCTGCGTCTATCCGGCCGACAAAGGTGTCGTCGGAGGAATCTAGGACTGGGCCAGCAAACACGCAGAGCCGCTCCTGCGCCGCCTCGCCAAGCACTAGGTTCTCAAGATCTCCCCAATTGTCGTCCCCTCGCACAGACTGGTTGAACTGCGCGACCTGCGGCGAGCAGTTCGTGACGTGGAAGGTGTCGCCGTTTGCCCGCACCACGCTGTCGTAATCGATTCCCCATGCGACGTCGTCGCGGCGGACGATGTGCCCTTTGTCAAAGGCGCCGTCGTCGCGCGTGAAAAACACGTCGGGTAGTTGGAATCGGCTGTCCAGGCGCGGATCTTCGAACCACCGCTCACTATCGTTCTTGCCGAGCCCGCCAAGCACCTTGCGGCCGTATCCACGCCCCGGCTCCGGCTGCCGCAACCGCATTTCACGAGTGACGTTCGACGCAGTGACCAATGCCAGCCGGCGCTCCGCATGCATCACAACTGAGAAATTCTGGTAGTCGAGGCGTACGCCACCCGCCTTCAACGGTGCCAAGACATCTGGATTTCGGGGTTTCGGCATGGGTACGCGAACATGCCCGAGGAAGTCGGCGTTGTAACCGCGGCGCCCTTGATAGTTGGTGTCATGCTGTGGCTCCACCATGCGCTCGGCGGTGTCGGCAGGAGCGGCGGCAACGAGAGGCTCTGCGCCGAGCTCCACCGTGATGCGAAGTGGCACCTCGAAAGTCACTTTCCCCGCGCCATTATGGAATCGCGTAATTCCGCCTACTGCCCCAACATCGTTACCGCTGCCACTACCGGACACATCGGTGGTGCCCTGAGCCGACCCGTTATCGGCGCTGTCGTGTGCTGTTTCCACGTTTTGCCAGGCACGGAGCCAAGCAGGCCCCTGACCGGCGGGAGCCACGTCGGCAAGCGTGACACCCGCGTCCACGACCCGCGGATCACACGCCATCTCGAATGAGGGAACGGCGTAGTT
>JAGQPF010000776.1 GCA_020426845.1 Planctomycetales bacterium | reverse complement strand
CCCCTCGCTCAAGCGCCGACGCGCAACGGCACGGCACCTGGCCCGCGAAGCGCTCAATGTGTATCCTGCGCTTCGCGGGCCAGGCACCGCGCCTCCGCGCGCGGCTTAGCTCGAACGTTAGGCCGCACAGTCGTGGCACTTCCCATCTCGACCTCATCTGATCGCAGAGCAAATCCAAGGCATCCGTTTCGTACGGCGGCTACGCTGACGCTGCAAGACAAGACGGTTGTTCAGGCGCGTGCGCTGGATATAAGCATGTCTGGTGCAGGCGTTGTGTCTGATCTCAATTTGAAGGTCGGAGCCAAAGTGGTCTTGGATATGCGAGTTCCTGCAAGGCCATCCGGAAGCGCCTCGTTCCAGGCCAAGGCCACAGTCATGAACTGCACGTTGGCCTCCAGTGACGGTGGGTTTCGGCTGGGCCTGGAGTTCGAACCGCTTGGCAGTGCTGCACAGGCTGCACTCAAAAGCGTTCTCCCGTAGTCTTCAGTGGTTAAGAGTGCGGCCTAACCCCTCGTTGCAGCCGACGCGCAGCGGCATGGCACTTGGCCCGTGCAACGCCTCTGTCTATCATGCGCCGCACGGGCCAAGCGCCATGCCGCTGCCCGCGGCTGAACTCGAACGTTAGGCGGCGCGAGGTCCACGGTTGACGTCTATGCGCCCAAGGCGTATAGTGTTTGCGTGCTCACAGTCGTAGAGAGCCCCATCTTTCAGAAGCTCTGGCCGCTGTACTGGGATGAAGAGGAGCGAGCCGAGTTCGCTGCACACATAGCCGCGAATCCGGAAGAAGGTGATGTGATCCGGGGATCTGGCGGAGTTCGCAAAGTCCGCTGGGCAAGGCCCGGAACTGGCAAGTCTGGCGGTGTGAGAGTCATCTACCTGATGCGCACAGAGTATGGTGAGGTCTACCTTCTCACCATGTATGCAAAGTCAGCCAAGGAGAGCATCCCTCTCGCCGTGCTCAAGGAGATTCGCCGTGCCCTCGAAGTCTAGAAAGCTGTCTCCGTCGGAGATTCAGGCGCTGGAGGCCAAACGAGATATTGGTGCCGAGATTCTCCAGTCGATTCAAGACATGAAGGCCGGAAAGGGAAAGGTGGTCCTTTCTCCGGCAGTCGAGGCACGCCAAGCTACAGGGTTGTCGCAGGCGCAGTTCGCCTCACTACTTGGTGTGTCCGTGCGCACGCTTCAAGGCTGGGAGCAAGGGCGCAAGCAGCCCAGTGGTGCGGCACGTACGCTCTTGGCTATAGCTCGCGTCAATCCTCGAGCCGTACTCGCAGTCTCGAACTCGTAGGCCGCAAGGCGCCGCCTAACCCCTCGCTCAAGCGCCGACGCGCTCCGGCAGGCGGCGTAAGCCTGGGCTGCGGCCTATGAGGCATCATCGCGAACCAGGCTTACGCCGCCTGCCTCCGCGCGCGGCTTAGCTCGAACGTTAGGCATCACAGCGCATCCGCCCGTGGTCATTCGTCCCGCCAGTAAGACAGACGCATCTGCGATCGCAAAGCTGATGCCTGACCTCGGATACGAGGCAGAGGCGGCGCAGATCGAAGTCAGACTGGCGCGTTTGGCAACAAGGCCAGAGAACTTCGTAGTCGTCGCCGAAGTCGGCGAGCATGTGATCGGCCTTTGTCACGTGCAGGGTGTTCCACTGCTGGCAACAGACGGTTATGCCGAGGTGCAGGCGCTCGTTGTCCGCTCCCAAAGTCAGCGGAAGGGAGTTGGTGCTGCTCTCTTGCGGGCTTCGGTTCTATGGGCCTCAGAGCATGGCTATCGCAGAGTGCGCTTGCGCTCTGGTCTTCATCGCGAAGAGGCGCACCGGTTCTACGAGGCTCAGGGCTTCAAGAGGTCGCGGGCGAGCTACGCTTTTGAGCTGGAGAATGAGTGATGCCTAACCCCTCGCTCAAGCGCCGACGCGCAACGGCACGGCACCTGGCCCGCGAAGTGCTCGCTGTCTATCATGCCCTTCGCGGGCCAGGCGCCGTGCCGTCGCGCGCGGCTTAGCTCGAACGTTAGGCCGCACGAAACCCACCACCGCGCTATGCCCGCAGAGCAGTCCGAACAGCCGGAAGACCTTGGGTTTCGGTACCGTGCGCGCAAGGGGGGAGAGGTAGGGGTCACCCATCGCGGGCGTCTGGCGGCAACGCTGCGGGGCAACCAAGCAGCGGAGTTCCTGGCGGAAGCGCGAGATCCCACTGATCCAGTGGCACAGCAACTCATGGCCCGCCTTACCGGGAACTACAAGCGTGGCAACGAACGCCTTGCCAGTAGTCATCCGCGAAACAGGCGGTAGAGCCCTCGTGTCTCGTCTCGCGCTGCTGGTCATCTGCATACTCGCTGGCGTCGCTATTGGCGCAGTCGGCTCCTATGCCACCGGCAGCCAGCGGTGGTACCTGGCAGTGCCTGTAGTAGTGGTGGCGGCATGGCTGGTTGTTGCAAACCCAGAGCAGTGCGCTCAGCGCAAGCAGTGAGCGTTTGGCGTCGACACCGAGT
>JAGQPF010000656.1 GCA_020426845.1 Planctomycetales bacterium | reverse complement strand
GAATTGGCCGAACATCAAAGGGGCCCCTGGTGCCGCACGACACCCAAGACCCTCATCACACCAACCATACCCGAATAACGGTCAGGCGCTAAACGCGTCAAGGAGGGCATTATGAGTGATTCGCGAGTAGGTTGTAGCCTCCGACGTCGACGGCGAACACGGAGGCCAGATACTCGATCAGCGACTCCATCCAGTGTCGCCGGTAGCCATGGTCGACGCCCGTCTGCTGGTCAACTCCCAACAGCCAGATGCTCTGGACGCAGCGGCTCCAGACATGATGCGTCTGGATCTGTG
Source organism: Planctomycetales bacterium (assembly GCA_020426845.1). Lineage (GTDB taxonomy): Bacteria > Planctomycetota > Planctomycetia > Pirellulales > Pirellulaceae > JAGQPF01. Next base: position 12,759 of record JAGQPF010000656.1, on the reverse strand, counting down.
TCGGGTCCATCTTCTCGTAGCGCGGTGCATCCGGCATGGCGCAGCCCTCCTTGAGCTCCCAACAGGTCAAAACCTGCAGCTTAGCCGCGACTCGGTGCATCGCCGCGCAGAAATGCGAGGAGGTGTGACAGCAGGGTGGCACTCGGTGGCACTCGGTGGCGGAGGGTTGGGCGATTCGATCCCTCGCTAACGCTTCGGGTTTCCTTTCCCGATGGCGACGAGCTACATGCCACGCGCGGGCTGGCCGGCGCACTGGGGTTGCGCAGTGCCGCACGGGCGGGGACGCCCATGCTACGCGCGCCCGGAATGCGGGACGCAAAAAGCGAACGCGGCAGGTCAGCGGGAGCCTACCGCGTTCTGACCCGAGAGGGGTTACGAATACGAATCGGCTGCATGGCCAATTTCCGCCAACCAAAAACTGGCGCCTAGTACGTGTTCATTTCCGCCCGCCGTCCCAATCGGTGTATTCCGCGCCGCGGTTGCCACCAATACCGAACGATCGGCAGCCGAATTTCATCCATCACAGTCCGACAACCCGCACTTTGGCGGCTCAGAGACCACACCGGCCGCAGGACTGGCGACGAGTCCCGTCAGTCCCGCCGGCTGAAGTTCGCAAGCCACGTCACGTCGCGACCTCCGAATGACCACGAACAATCGGGCTCAATCCGGCCCGCTTGGCGGTTCCGACGACGAAGGATATCTGTCGCTACCGAATTGCGACCTCAGCCGACCACGGCGCGGAAACTGGGCAATGCTTGCCGGTTGTGCCGAGCGTCAACCAACACGAGTAGCTAGATATTTGGCCAAGCTGTTGAGGCGGTTGGTCCCATCAACCATACTCGATTTGTCGCCGTTCCCGCACCAATGGCCATTCGTATATACGCGCTGTGCGGGAACTTACGATAGGCGGCGACAGCAGCTACATCTGAATTGAAGGGAAGCGGGGAAGCGGGTTCCGTGGGGGAACCGAACTCCCGTTGGACGTGTCATTCGTCCACAAACAGCGATCCGCGAGGGGGGGGGGAATCGTGACGTCCTGGTCCGATGAGACGTGGAAGTTGGTAATCGATCGCCTCAATCGAGGTGTCATCACGCCGTTCCTGGGAGCAGGCGCCTGCTATGGCGCGTTGCCCACGGGCGGCGAGCTCGCCGAAGAGATGGCGACGCAGGCGGCCTACACACTGGGCGATCCGCGAAATCTGCTCGAGGTGTCTCAATACCTCTCGGTCACCGTCGACCCGCTGTTCCCCAAGGAGCAGGTGCATCGGCGGTTCTTCGGTGCCGCACCGCCAAACTTCGCCGACCCCACCGAGCCGCACGCGTTGCTGGCCGAGTTTCCGATCTCGGTCTACCTGACCACCAACTACGACGACTTCATGTTTCGCGCGCTGGCACGCAACCGCATTCGCGCGCCGATTCGCGACTTCTATCGCTGGACGCCCGCTCTGGAGTCCTACCCGTCACCACTGGACGACACATTTGAAGCACACGCCGCGCACCCGTTGGTGTATCACCTGCACGGAATGCTGAACCTCGAGAAAGAGGATCCCGATCCGCTGCTGGCCCACAGCTTGATTCTCACCGAGGACGACTACATCCGTTTTCTTTCCACGCAGCACTCCTTGCCGGCGCCTGTCAGCGCCGCGATCCGCCAAAACAGCTGCCTGTTTATCGGCTACCGGCTGGCGGACTGGAATCTGCGCGTGATCCTGCAAGCGTTGAAGACCGAGCTGCCGACTCGCAACTTTGCCGTGCTGCCACTCTGGGGACGCGACGAAAAAGAGCGCGATGCGACGCGGAGCTACTTCGACAAGTACTACGGCAGCGCCTTGAACATTCAAGTCTACTGGGGAACAGCTCAGGAGTTTTGCCAAGAACTGCGCGCGCGAATGCGGTAACTTCGGAGCACCGAAGCCTCAAACGTCGCATTTGCCGAAACAGCCACACCGAGACAACAGCGGGGGGACACCGTGGCGGAGTTTTCCATTCTTGAGGAACAGTCATTTCCGAGACGCGTGCTCAAAGGCTTCTGCACGCCGATCCTCGGTCCCGAGTTGACCACCGTCGACTCGGAGGACCGCGTGTCGACGGCGCAGCGTTGGTTCTGTGACTCCGGTTACGACTTTGACACCACCTCCGAGTTGCCACGCGCGGGCGAGTATTTGACCGTGGCTTGCGATCGGCTGGAGCCGCGTCTGCAGCTGGAAGGAGACTACGGCAACCTCAAGCTCGAGAGCCGCAAGGACAAAAACGTCTACGCGATGCTCGCCGACTTCCAGCTGCCGCTGTATGTCTGCACCAGTTACCACAACCTGATGCAGCAAGCGCTCGAGGCGGATCGCATTCGGCAGCCCAATCTGCAGTTGCTGGCCTGGAATGACACCCTGCGGCAAAAGCAGCTACGCGGCGACAAGAACTACGACCTCGCGGTGCAGGCTTCTCCATCACATCCCGTCGTCATGCATTGGTTCGGGCAGGTTCACGACCCCGAATCTCTCGTGATCACCGAACGCGAGTACATGGACTTTTTATTCAATATCGCGGCCTTCCCCGACAGCATTCCGCCGATGATCGACGCGGCGCTGAGCCGCACCTACGTCCTGTTCCTCGGGTTTCGCCTGTTCGACATCCACTTTCAGACGCTGCTGCGGTCCATCAAAAAGAACCTGATCAACAATCAATTTGTCGACCGCCATATCGCCGTGCAGTTTGTCGACATCGAGGACGGTGACGACAAGCAACGGCAAGATGCCGAGGACTATTTGAAGCGGTACCTCGACCAGGAAAAAATCTCGGTCGAGGTCGGCAGCCCCGTCAGTTTTATCGCCGCGCTGCACCAGAAGTTGAAGGAGGCCGCCGATGGCGCTGCGACAGCTTGATCAAACGATCGCCCAGCCTTTTCAGCCCGGAGAAATCATTGCCTGGGATTCGTTTCCCGAGTCGCTGCGAGCCACTCCGGACGCCATCGCGGGCATCGCTCAAATGTGCGTCTCCACAACAACGGCCTCGCTGTGCGCCGACCCGCATGTCGACGCCGAGGCCAAGCGAGCGGCGATCGCCGACGAGCTCAACCGCATCGTCCTCGAGGAGTTGCTGTTCAAGGCGGAGCTGCCCGCCGCGGGCCGGCAGACGCTGAGCCGCTTGGCGAAGCAGTTGGGAGACGACGAGGAGGGTCGGCGCCGCGCGTCGATTCATGTGGTCTCCAAGTGCTTTGCACCCCATCTGCGCATCGAGCCCTACCCCGGTCCGAGCCCGTTTCAGGAACGCGACGCCTATCGATTCTTCGGCCGAGAAACGAAGGCGGCCGAGATCGTCTCTCGTGTGATCTCCAATCGCGTCGTGCTCGTGCACGCCCCGTCCGGCGCCGGCAAGACCTCATTGCTGAACACGCGTGTCGTCCCGCAGCTCAAGGAAGCTGGCTGCCGCGTGCTCCCGCCGACACGGTTTCGCGGGCCCAAGCTGTCGGCTCAGATCGACAACCCGTTCATGTATCAGGCCCTCACCGCTTGGGATCCGACGTCGAACGCGTGCCCGAACCGCACGTTGTCCGAGTTCTTGGCCGAGCGATTCCCGGACGAAGATGAGTTCGAGCCGATTGTGGCAATCTTCGACCAGTTCGAGGAGCTCTTCACCTTCTATGGGGAGGCGTGGCGGAAGCGCAAGGACCTGTTCTGTCAGTTCCGCGACGCGCTCGACCGGAACCGCTCCCTGCGACTGCTGCTGTTGATCCGCGAGGACTTCACGGCCAAGTTGGCTCGATTTGCGCCCGTCCTGCCGGACCGCTTGAGCATTCGCATCGAGCTGGATCGTCTGGGCGAACAGCCGGCGTTGGATGCGATCTGCGGCCCGCTGGAGCGAACCAAACGCCGCTTCGCGCCGGGAGTCGCCGAGTCGCTGGTCCAGACCTTGATGCGGGTTGAGGACCAAGAGGAGTCCGACAGCGAATTTGTCGAGCCCGTGCAGCTGCAAGTCGTCTGCCACAAGCTGTGGGAAGATCTCGACGAGCGCGAGCGAGCCGGGGAGGAGATTCTCGAGATCACCCGGGACGCGCTGGGCGACGCCACCAGTCTCACCAAGGCCTTGGGCGAATACTATGACAAATGCCTGGCATCCGCCATCGTGGGCACCAGTGTCAGCGAAGGACGCTTGAGAACGTGGTTCGACAACTACCTGATCACACCGTCCCACACAAAGGGCGTCGTGTTGCAGGAAGGAGAAATGGTAGGCGACTTGCCGGTCGAGATCGCCAAGTCGCTGGAGAGCCACTACTTGCTGCGGTCTGAGCCACGGGGCGGGCATCGGCTGTTCGAGCTTTCGCACGACCGCTTCGTTTCCGCGATCCTCGACTCCAACGCGAAATTCCAGCGGCAGCTGGTCGAACAGGCGGGCAAAAAATACCAGAAACTGCTGGCGAAGTCGGCAGCCTGGGAGGCGGAGCGAGGGTCCGCCGGACAGCGCGCCGTGAGGTATTTTGACCGCAGTGAGCTGCGCGACGCGCATCACTTTTTGGGCATCATGGAGTCGGCAGGCGTCGAGCCCCAGGAGCATTTCCTGGAGTCCGTCGAACGCAGCGATGAGGCGGAGCGGCGCCGAGAGGAGCGGCGGAAAAAGTATTTGATGTACGCGGCGGTCGCCATCGTCATCTGCCTCACGACCTTGGTCTACACCACGCTGAAGTCGTGGAAGCTCGCCACACAAACCGTCAGCGAATTGCTCGTCGACACAGGCGATGCTCGCGCCACGCGATTCGGCGAGATCCCCCACGCCCAATTGCTGTTCAACGAATCAGCGAGACGGGTCGCGCTGATCGGCGCCGAAGCCCCGGCCGGTCTGGACATTCGGCGCAACCTGATGTGGTCTCAGCTCGCGCAGCCGCTGGAAATGTTCACGCACAAAGAACAGCTGCGTGCGTTGATGCGACATGACGGGAAACTTCTGCTGGCCAATCTGGGAGGCAAGCTGGCCGCCTGGCGAATTGACGATTCCGGCATCGCCGCAGACATCGATCACGCGGAAGTGATCACCAACGAGTCCGATGGCGAGCTCCAACGCATCGAATGGCAGTCGGCAGGGACGCTCTTTTTGACCAGCCATCAGTTGCCCGCCGAATCTCCGGACTCCGCTCCGAAGTATCAACTGACCCTTTGGGACAGCGCGAAATTGCGCGCCATCTCCTCCACCGGCCCTTTGCATGACAAGCCAGTGCGGATGGGCGTGAGCGCCGACGGCGCTTACTACTACGCCGTGCTCAGACACCCGACCACTTTGGCCGACACCCTGGTCGTTCATTCCGTGCAGGAGAATACGTCTCGGACCATTGCGCCGCCCCGGGACGACCAGCAAGCAGCCAAAACCTTCAGCAGCCCAACGACCATCTCGGCTGTTGAATTCCTCCCCCCAGATACGGCAACGGGCGACATACTCTACGCCGATACCGACAACTCCACCTGGATTCACCGAGGCGGAACGCAAACCAATCCGGGAACGCATACCAATTTGACGGACCTGTTTAACAAAGCCTACCCCGACGACGCCCCCAGTCCCTGCACAGCAGTCGCCACCAGCCCTGACGGCAATCTGTTGGTCACGGGGCACATGGGCCACGTGCGGATCTGGTATCACCGCGAACTGCAACAGCTCGACCATCCTTTGGTGTTTGGCATCGGCGCCGAGTCGCCCGTCACGCAGCTGACCTTTTCCGCCAACGGCGAACGTTTGGGGGCAATCGCTAATGGCATCGGCTACGTCTGGGATCTAGGCAATTCGTCGCCGCAGACAGAGGAGTCGCTGACGGTGATTCCTCACGGCGCGACGCTTTACGACATTGCCTTTAGCGCGGACGGCACGCTCGCCGCCACCGCCGGGCGAGATCGCACCGTGCGGATCTGGGAGTTGATGCCGAATCAAAAGTGGCGACCGGCGTGTGCGCCGCTGTTCCACCCCGGCACGGCGACGCGGGTCATGTTCCATGCCGATGGCGCCAGGGTGTTCACCGAGAGCGGCGGCACCGGCAACGACTCCAACTTTGCGGCGATTTGGCAGCTGCCCCCAATCGCGCTCAAGCCACCCCGCACCGTGATTGGCGACTCAGTGGGCTGGGCAAGTCTCGCCCAGGCGCCCGAGGCGATCGCAACGCACAATCACGATGGCGCCAAGCTGTTAACCTTTGGAGAGAGACGATCGGAGATCGAAGCAAGCCTCGACGGCGCCACCTTCGCCAGCGCAAGTCTTTCTCGTGATCATCTGTTGGTTGGCAGCGACACAGGCCAGGTCGCCATCTTTGCCACGTCGGCGCCCGACAAACTGGTGGCTCAGTTTTCGCAAAACGCACAACTGACCGGCCCCAACACGGAGAAGTTTGTCTCGGGCATCATCGACTCCATGCAGCGACGAGCAGTCGTGTTCTCGTCGGAGAATTCGAGGCTCCATGTGCGCATGTACGATTGGTCTCAGGGCGATTTCTCGCTGATTGGCGAGCCAATTGTGCGTGCCGAGCAATTGCACCACGCAGCGTTCGCTCCCAGTGGCCAGCGGCTGCTTTGGACCACCAGCGGCCTCGAGAATGGAAAAGGGCACCTGCACTTCATTGAATTCGACAACACCGCCCCCGGCACCGCCAAGTTCTCTCACCAAGAGGCGATCGCCGACGAGACCGTGCTTCATGCGTCATTCAACGAGTCCGAGTCCCGTGTGATCGCCTCGACCAAACACGACAACGCTTTGTTGATCGATGTCTCCAACATGGAGATTTTGCGCGAGTTTCAGCACACGGCGGACGTTACCTTTGCGATGCTCAAAACCATCCGCTGGAATGGCCGCCCGCAGGAGATTGCCGTCACTTGCTCCGAAGACAGCTCAGCTCGGGTTTGGAACGCCACCACCGGCAAACCGCTCTCCAACGAGTTGGCTCACGAAGGCTATGTCACACACGCAGCCATCGACTCCAACCGCCAGCTCCTCGTGACAGCCGGACTGGACGGCGCCGTTCGCATCTGGTCCTTGCCTCAAGGAGAGGTGATCGGGTTGTTGTATACCGGTCAGCCAGTTCGTCGGGTAGGTGTCCGCGATTCCGAGGTGGTTGCCGTCAGCTCCGACTCGGAGGAACTCAGCGGCGGGCCTGCTCAGTTTTGGCGTTGGACGATCTCGGGGGTCCCGATGATCGAATTTCCGACCGTCGAGGAAAACGACTATCTAGAGTTGCTCGCCTGTCACTCCTTGACCGGAACCGAGCTCGTGCGGATGGAGTCGGCGATGGTCCGACGCCGCTGGCACCGGCTGAGGAAGCTGGTGCAAAACGTCCCCCGCGCTCCGCATACGATGCAAAGCGCGCAGCCGGATGCGGGAGTGGCCTACAGCCACTTGCGCGAGATTCTCGGCCAACAGCAGGCTGCGGAGAAAGAGGCAGCCGAAAACGAGAAGCGTGCCCAACTGGCCCAAGAACAGGCTGACGAACGGGCCAAGGTGGAATTGGCGGAGGTGAAGAGGTCGGCGCTCGATCTCTGGAAAGAGAACAAGGAGCAAGCCAATCTGATCGCCAAGCTCAAGACGGAGTTGGCAGCTGCCAAGCATCAATCGGCATCCCAATACCGAATGAACAGCCGCTCCAAATACAACGCCGGTCCGTCATACTCTCTGCCGGCGCCATCCTTGGCGCCACGGTAAGAAAGCAACGCTGAGTTAGGGTTGCTACGAATAACGGATCGAGCAATCGGCAAAGCATTTCGCTACGGCGCGAAGACAATTCCGATCGCCGGCAGAGACGTTTCCAACATCCCGCTGCTAATGCTTCTCCAACGAGGGTGGGTCGCCCTGCGACGCCCCATCGGCCTGCGATGAAGCGTCGGCGTGAGGCGCCGCTCCCGGTTTCGCCGGCGGGTGACCATGAGGCGTATAGCCAGCTGTCAAGCAGATGCCTAGCGCGACCATCGCCATTCCCAGCCACATCAGTGGATTGACCGTCTCACCTTTGTGCAGGGTGAGGTAGGCGGCGATGGCGTTCACCGTGACGGCGCCGCCAAAGACGATCGGCATCACATAGGAAGGCTTGCCGCCGGCTTTGGTCAACGAAAACGTCAGCGCCAATGCGCCGAGGGCTCCGAGGCATCCCGACAAAAAGCCCCACTTCATGGCCGGCTGATACTTGCCGGTGTAGTCAAAATTGTCGTTGAAGGCCACTTTCATCATGATCGCGCCGCCAATGATCGCGATCACGACATAAGCGACTCCGATAAAGATGTACGGCTTGAACGGCCCCCACTCTCTGTTGGGTGAGCGCGCATTGGCGAGAGTTGGACCGTACATTCCCCAACAGAGCGCCACACAAAGGGCACAGATCACGGCAAACAGCTTCATCGACGTCGGACTCCTCATTGTGTCGTCATGCGCAGCGCACCAAGCGGGCGCCGCTTGGGGAAAACAGCTTCTCGGATTCTAACCACCCAAAGAGACTTGCGGCGCCCCGGGAGGGCAAGATTGCCCGGCAGACTACACCCCGAATCATCACAGGCTGGCAGCCTGTGCCACGTTACTCGTAGATCGGGCAGAAGGTGTTGAACGCCTGCTCGCAAAACACGCCCGGGTCGTTAAAACGGCGGTTCTGGTCGAGCCCGTCCAAGGCCGCCATCTGCTCGGCGGATAGTTCGAAATCAAACAGTGCCAGGTTCTCGCGCAACCGCTCGGGATTGGAGGTTTTGGGAACCACGGCGCCGCCGCGTTGCACTCCCCATCGCAGCAGCACCTGGGCCGGCGTGCGTGTGACGGAATCGGCAATCGCCGTCACGACGGGGTGAGCCAGCAGCGACTCGTCTGGGCCCGCCATCCCCAGCGAGAGATACGACAACGCTCCAAGCGGGGAGAAGGCGGTGAATCCAATGCCATTCTCCAGACAGAAACGCAGCAGTTTGGCTTGGACGAGCAGTGGGTGTGACTCCACCTGCAGCACCGACAACGGGACGCGCGCACTGTTGAGCAAATCCCTCAACAACGAGACACCGAAATTGCAGACGCCGATATGGCGCACGAGCCCGTCGTCCACGAGGCGTTCCATCGCTTGCCAAGTTTCCAGAATCGGCACTCGATCCAGCTTCATGTGCGGATGTTCGGCGTCGGGGTCGAAGAACCAGCCCGGCGGGTACCTCGTCTCGAGTGGCACAAAGGCCTGAGCGATGGGGAAGTGGATCAAGTACAGATCCAAGTAGTCGAGTCCCAGGTCCGACAACGAACGCTCCGCTGCCAGCCGCACATGTTCCGGCCGATGGTAGGTGTTCCACAGCTTGGAGGTGATCCAAAGATCCTCACGGCTGCATTGGCTGCCGATCACTCGGGACAAACCGGCGCCGACTTCGGTCTCGTTGCCGTAGTCGCACGCACAGTCGAAGTGACGCCATCCGGCGGCAACGGCCTGCTCGATCAGGCCGGGCACGGCAGCCCCGTCCACTTTCCACATTCCCAGGCCCGCGGCGGGCATTGCCGCACCGCCGGCCAACTGTACCTGCATCATGCCAACAGCTCCGTCAGGACGCGACCGTGAACGTCAGTGAGTCGAAACTCGCGTCCCTGATATTTGTAGGTCAATCGTTCGTGATCCATTCCCAACAAGTGAAGAATGGTGGCGTTCATATCGTGCACGTGGACCGGATTCTCCGCCACGTCCATGCCAAAGTCATCGGAGCGTCCGAAACTGACGCCGCGTTTGACTCCGCCCCCGGCCAGCCACATGGTGAACGCATCCTTGTGGTGATCGCGCCCCGGCACTTTGCCGTCTTTGGAGGCGCCGCCTTGTCGCAACGGAGTGCGGCCAAACTCCGAACCCCAAATAATCAAGGTCTCGTCCAGCATGCCGCGTTGCCTCAGGTCCTTGATCAACGCCGCAATGCCTTGGTCGGTCTGTTTGCATTTGTTCGGCAGGCCCGTCTGCAATCCGCTGTGATGATCCCAGCTCGAGTCATAGAGCTCGACCAATCGCACACCGCGTTCGACGAGTCGCCGAGCCAGCAGGCAATTGTTCGCGAATGAGGCCTGGCCGGGTTTGGCGCCGTAGAGCTCGAGCGTCGCAGGCGACTCGTCCCGAATGTTCATGAGGTCCGGAACGGACGCTTGCATGCGGTAGGCCATCTCGTACTGGCGAATTCGCGTGGCGATTTCCGGATCGCCCGTCGCCTCCAGCCGCTGCTGGTTGAGCTGTTGCAGGGTGTCGAGCACCTGCCGGCGGTCCTCGCGGTCATGGCCATCCGGACTGGAAAGAAACAAGACCGGATCGCCCTCGGAGCGAAACTGAATGCCTTGATAGATGCTGGGCAGGAAGCCGGGGGCCCAGAGACTTGTGCCGGCGCCGCCTTTGGCGCCCGTGACCAGCACCACATAACCGGGCAAGTCACGATTCACCGAGCCGAGCCCATAGGTGACCCAACTGCCGAAGCTCGGGCGTCCTCCGCGGCCGAATCCCGAATGCAGAAACATCTGGGCCGGCGCATGGTTGATTTCTTCCGTGTGCAAGGAGCGCACCACGGCGAGCTCATCGGCCACCGTGGAGAGGTGCGGCAACAGCTCCGAGATCACTTGCCCACTTTCGCCATGGCGAGCGAACTTCCACGGAGAGCCGGCGAGCGCCGAGGTCTTGCCGATGAAGGCGAAGTCCCGCCCTTTGGTCACTTCCGGCGGGCATGGCTGATTGTGCCACTTCACGAGCTCGGGCTTCTCGTCAAACAGATCCAACTGCGAGGGCGCGCCGATCATGTGGAGGTAGATGACGCTCTTGGCCCGTGGGGGAAAATGTGGGGCCTTGTCCCCGAGCGGATTGTCAGCGGTCGCTCCCGCTGCATGCTCACCAAGCAGTTGTGCCAGCGCGATGCCGCCCAGGCTGACGCCCGACGTGCCCAAGAATGCTCGGCGGCTCAAGTTGGTCATCGTTTGTGTCCTCGGAGGCCTTGAAAACAGGCGGCTATCGTCGAGTCCCTGCGCTGCGTTCCGCTTGAGCTTAAAAACAACGGCGTCTCAACGTCATGACTTCGTAATCGTCTCATGCAGATTCAAGAGTGCCGTGGCGACACTGTACCAGGCGGCAAACTCGGCGGCGGAAACGCCCGTCACCGGTTCGAGCGGCTCGACCAGTGGCTTGCCCTGGCTCATACGGTTTCGCCCGGCCTCGACCTGCAGCTCAAACAGGCGTCGCAGCGCCGACAGCTCGGCAAGCTCGGGGCGACGGCTCGTGCAGAGGCGAAAGCCAAGCTCAAGTTGCTTGTCGATGTCAAGCTTGGCGGTGGCCATCCGAGCAGCCAGCGCCTTGGCGGCCTCGACGTAGACAGGGTCGTTCAGCAACGTCAGCGCCTGCAGAGGCGTATTGGTGCGCGAGCGTTTGACCACACACGAGAGGCGAGCGGACGCGTCGAAATTCACGAAGCTGGGATAGGGCGCACCTCGTTTGAGCACCACATAGATGCCGCGCCGATGCTGCTCGCTCCCCGGGCTCGCCTCGTACTTGTAAGCCATTCCTCCCACCTTCGACCAGATCCCGTCGGGCTGGTAGGGCCGAATCGGCGGGCCGTACTGCCGCAGACTCAGCAGCCCGGAGACCGCCAACGCATTGTCGCGGATCATCTCGGCGTCCATGCGCAGCCGAGGGCCTCGGGCCAACCACCGGTTGTCGTCGTCTCGCGCCAACCGTTCGGGGGTGACCACGCTGCTCTGGCGGTACGTTGCCGAGAGCACGATCGACCGCAGCACGTGCTTCATCGACCAGCCATGCTCGACAAAGTCGACAGCGAGGTAGTCGAGCAGATCGGGATGTGAAGGCGCGTCGCCTTTGACTCCGAAGTCTTCGACCGTTGAAACAATTCCGCGGCCAAACAACTCCGCCCACCAACGGTTGACTGTCACTCGAGCCACCAAGGGATTGGCGGGATCAACGATCCACCGAGCCAGTGTCAGTCGATTGGCGGGCGCTTGGGCCTGACCTTCCGAAGTGGGCAAGTGGGAAGCCAAGGGGTGCAGACTCGCGGGAGCATCGGGTTGCACAACCTCGCCGGGATTTCGGTAATCACCCCGTTGATAGATGTGCGTGACACGCGGCTCCGGGAGCTCCACCATGACCAAGGTCGTGTCCGGCTTTAGCTTGTCGAGCTGCGTCTGCTGTTTTGCGATCTCTCGCTGCAATTCGGCCAATTGCGTGTCTTTCGCGATTCGATGGTCCAGCAACGCCTTCCGCTCCGCCTCGGAGCGCTGTGCTGCGGGCCGAGCCAGCGAGTCGCTCACGGCGGGCGGCAATGGCTGATGCTGAGGGTCGCCCGTGATCGCCAACAGTCGGAACCGTCCGATCGTGCGGGCGGTCCCGTATTGTTGGCTGATGCGCAACGTCAGCTGCTTGCCATCGCCGGCCTGAATCGGCTCCTTCAAAACAAACGTCGCCCAATGGTCCTTGCCGAACTGAGGCGAGATCGCCCAACCGGTGGAAGGGTCACCATCGATCGCGGCGGCGACAGGCCAACGGTTTTGCGAAAAGTCGGCCGTTGCCGAGGCAAGCTCGAGCGGCTTGCCGTCGAGCTCTGCCGTGAACTCGCTGAGAATGAAGTTGCGCCGAACGGGATCGCCACGCCCGGGCCCCTTGCCCGGCAGCTTCTCGTGCGTCAACGCGTCGATTCGCAGTGCGCGAATGTCGTTGTGCCGCAGTTGCACGGTGACGGTATACACATCCTTGGCGGGCGGAGATCCCGTGAGCAACACGGAGCCGTCGTCGAGAATCCGGTGAGGATCGTCCTTCCCCAG
>JAGQPF010000655.1 GCA_020426845.1 Planctomycetales bacterium | reverse complement strand
TCGCTTTTGAGCCCATGCGCAAAACCTCGGGGGTGTGGGGGCTGGCCCCCACTCTTCCCATCGACGAAGTCGCAAGACTAATCAATTAGCGCATCTCGAAACTCATGTTCCCGCTGGGCCACTACAGTTGTGTGACGAGCTGACCTTCACCACGAAGACCTCGAAGAGCACGAGGATTAGGACCGAAGTGTCAAGCAAGACAAAGGAACCACGGTCATCCCCCGCGTTCGGCATACGTAGATGGTGGCAGACGACTTTGGCTTCAGTCCCCTCGTGCTCTTCGTGCCTTTCGTGGTTGTCCTCACGTCGCGGCAAACAAGGCCGTCAACCGGGCACGTCGGGAAGTCGTAGTTCACCTCCCGCCGGATAGCTGGCCGTCCGTTATGCTGCAAAAATAAGCGATGAATGAGTTGCAGTGGCTGACATCCGAGAATCCAAACGAGATGCTCAATTTCTTGCGCCCTTGGGCTTCCGAGCGCAGTCTTCGCTTGTTCGCTTGTGCGTGTTGTCGCGATATCTGGGATTGGCTAGAACATGACTTTGAGCGAGGAGCTGTTCAAGCGGCCGAATCCTATGCCGACGGCGAATGTTCCGTCATTGAGTTGTTGAAGGCAAATAACACTGTCTCACGACACATCAACCCGCGACAGGACCATCAAGCGATCGACAACTATTGGTCGCATTTGGCAAGCGTTGTAACGCATGGTGACGCCTGGGATTCCGCATCTGCCGTTGAATGGAAGACGACGTACCTACGGCGGGACGATCGCGAAAATGCCAGGAAACGGCACTGCGAAATCCTCCGCGATATATTTGGCAATCCCTTCCTTCGGCCTACACCAAGCGTGAAGTTTCCGGTGCAAGTAGTTGAACTGCCGCAATCCATCTACGATCGCCACCGCTTCGATGAGCTCCCCTCGCTCAAGGGTTTGTTGCTAGAAGCCGATGCCGACGAGGCGGTGATTCAGCACTGCCATGTCGCAAGCCACACTTCCGTGGCTGTTGGGCAATCGATACGATCCTGGGCAAACACGATCTCTGACAGCAACGGACATTTCGAGCTTTGACCTCGCGAAGCCGAGGGGCAAGGCCTTGGTTCAAGTGGCAGATCGAGGACCCATTGCCCAAGGCTTAGAACGACGAGCAACTTACCTCCCGTCGTGATTTCGCGGACACGCTGACAGCGCCCGCTAAAGCGTCAGCTCCGACTTCAGCGTGCCTGTCAGCGTTGCCTTTTTTGGCAGCGCCAGATCGAACGCGGTCTCAAAGCCGTCATGAGCGAAATTCGCGAACACGTTGTCGTGCGCCTCGAGGAAGTCGCTGCCCTCTCCTCCGTGAACCGCCGCGCGGCCGCCTGTCGAGCTGTAGATGGACAAACGATCGTCGCCGTCGCCCATGCTGATGTTCATCGAGTCCCAAACGTGGACATCGTGAAGCTCGGCGCGATCCGAGTCACTCCCCATGTTGATCAAAAGTCGCTGGGCCTCGGACGCCATCAGCGACAATTGGTCGTTGCCGTCCCCCGTGTCGATGGAGAGCGTGCGGTGGGCATCCATCCTGTAGAGACCGGCATAGTCGTCACCGTCTCCAAGGTCAATGTGAATGCTTTCCCCGGCGCGAACGTCGAAGGCGGACAAGGAATCGTCACCGTCGGTCCCGCTAACACTCAAGCTCCCGAATTTTGCGTCCACTTGCTGCAGGGAAATCCTGCTTGAGTCACCAAACGAACTCTCGATCGACATGCCGCGCGTCGAGGTGACGTTCCCGAGGTACACCACATTGTGCCCCGCCCAAGTCTGAATATCCAAATCCTCCGTTCCGGTGCCAAATGTCCGATCTCCGAAGACGCTGTCGACGATGCGAACCGTGTCGTTTCCGCTCCAGGTAATGATCGAGAGGTCGTCCTGAGTGAACAGCTGCTCCACTTCCACAATGTCGTCATCACTGCCGCCCCAGATCGAGACGTTGTTGGCCCAAACGCTCCGCCCGCCTTGGCCGGCGATCCAGACGCGATTTTGCCCATCTCCCATCGAGATGCGCAAGTCGTCGTAGAAACTGAGCGGAACGTCGACGTGGGTGCCGCCATCAACCTGCGTACCATTCAGCCCCTGGACTCGAATCAAGCGGGTCCCGATGGAGTAGATCTGAATCTCGTCGTCTCCCTGATCCCCATAAATGCTGACGCTGTTCGAAAAATCCTGGACGTTCACCGCCATCATGTTTCGATCCTCCAGTTTCTCGAAACGCCCGATGTGTCGATTGTTTGACTTCTTTCGCATGACACTGCTCCTGGTGTTGTTGACCGTCTGCCCTCAAACTCACTTAGCAGTGTGACGCGAGTTCGTGACACTCGAAGTCGGGGGCGGTAGGATAAATCTCGCTCAATTGCCTTTTCCCCATCCCTCGACCGGTGAAATCTCGCGTGAACGGCCGGGACTCGGAGCAGATCAGCAAGCTGAGCAAGCTGAGCACGATATGGACGGCGCTGCGCGATGCCCATTGCGGAGATCCTGCGACGGTGAAAGCGGCACAGCAGTTGCTGCTCGAGCGTTATGGACCGCCTGTCAAGCGTTATCTCGCCCGGCTCACCGGCAATGGGGAGGCGTGTGACGAGTTGTGGCAGGAGTTCGCAATGCGGTTGATCCAAGGCGACTTCCACAAGGC
>JAGQPF010000654.1 GCA_020426845.1 Planctomycetales bacterium | reverse complement strand
CAAGGATCGATTTCGCGTTGGGGCGCCTGTTCGGGTCGGTTTTGAGATGCCGGCGCGCACGCAGTCCGTCCGCCGTCCCGGAGGCGATTGAGGCTTTCGGATTGTCCGTTCTCTTTGGTCGCTCAACTACCCGCTGTCCAAGTAGGGGAGCGCATTGGCATGCAACACACGTCCTTCGTGATTCGTGGCGAGGACGCACTGAAGCTCGCCGGCACAGCGGTCACAACTTGTTGTCTCTCGGTCCGCTGCCGAGGCCGTCAGGATGTAGCAACAGCCGAGGAAGAGCGACACAAGCCAGCGCAGTTCGTCCAGGCTTGCCGCGCTGTTGGGACCCATCCATCCGTAGTAGCGGATCTTTTGTAGTCGCGGCGGCAGCGTGTGCTGCACGAAGCCGCGAACGAACTCACAGGCGGCGCGCCGGGCCTCACAAGGGTCGCCTGCGATGGAGGCCTGACTGGTCATTTCGCGAGTTTCCCATTGCTTGGTCCTCGCAGGCAAATGTTCTCACGCCAAGTCGCCAAGACGCAAAGAATTGAGTGAGTTCCCCTAAAGTGCTGCTGCCTAGCCCGCTCCATCAAATCAATTCGCGAATCGCCTCGCGGCGTTCCAGCAAGAATTGGGGGCGGCCCGTTGGATCTACCAGCGTGGTCGACATCGTGTCGATTCCCAAGTTTCGATAGATGGTGGCCACAATCTCTTCCATGTGCACCGGACGAGACTCGGCGTGCTCGCCCAGGCGGTTCGTCGAGCCAATCACCTGTCCGGTTCGCATCCCGCCACCGGCGAGCAAGGCGCAGCTCACTTGAGGCCAATGGTCGCGGCCTGCCTTCGGATTGATCTTGGGAGTGCGGCCGAACTCGCCCCAGACGACAACCGTGACGTCGTCCAACATGCCCCGCTCGTCCAGGTCCTCAACCAGCGCGCTGACACATTGGTCCAACTTGCCGCCGTGATCCCGGACCAAGTCGAAATTGGCGCCGTGGCTGTCCCAACGGCCGAAGGACAATGTCACCGATCGCACACCTACCTCAACGAGCCGCCTTGCAATGAGCAGGTGGTCGTTGCACGTTGGTGCGCCGTCGTATTGGTACTGATAGGGCTTGCCATCGCCATACCGCGCGAGGGTCTTGGGGTCTTCTTTGGTGAGATCCAAGGCGTCGACCAGACGGCTGGATGTCAGCACGTCGAAGGCCTCGGCCGTGAAGGCATTCAGGCCACCGGTTTGTTTCGCCTGCTGCTCGCCCCAGCGGCGGATGCGGCTAAGCTCGGTGAGCAGTCCTTTGCGATCCTGTAATCGCTCGGGCGTCATATTTAACTTCAGGTCGGACATCATCTGGCCATTGGGCTTGAAGGGACGATACGCATCGCCCAGAAAGCCGGGCTGTCCCGACTCCGACCACGGCGCGTGCCGCGTTGGCTCGGCCAAACCGACGGTGGCTGGCACAGCGGGATCGATGGCGCCCTTGAGCCGAGCAACGGCGGACCCGATCGCCGGCGGTCCGCCGAGGGAGGCCAACGCGCCGCGGCGCCACCCGGTCACACACTGGTAAGCATCGTGTCCGCCGGCGCAGCCGACGACGGAGCGAATGGCGACAAACTTGTCCATCGCCGCCGCGATGCGCGGGAAGCATTCGCCGATCTGAATGCCCGCAACCTTGGTGGAGATTGGCTTGAACTCGCCTCGAATCTCAACGGGCGCCTCGGTCTTGATGTCCCACATGTCTTGGTGGGGCGGGCCGCCGCCGAGAAAGATGTTGATCACCGCCTTGTGCGACGATCGGCTTCCCGAAGCAGCCTGCGCCTGCAGGATATCGCTCAACGTCACTCCGCCAACCGCGCCCAGCGCGAAGCCGCCAATTTTCAAAAAGCTGCGACGAGAAACGCCATCACAGTACTTCTGGCGCGGTCCGTGGAATGTGAGCATGCTCGATTTCCTGCAATGCGTCGGGGAGGGAGGCCCGCTGAACAATACCTGATCCGGCAATCGGACCAGCATGCTCCAGCTCGATGAACGCCGCTCCGATTGCTAGCCGGGTGTTCTGCAACAGGCTGAGAACTCCAACAAAGTCCATCGGCATGATTGTCGCCCCGCTGAACGCATCGGTCAACATTGAAGCGAGAATCGTCACGTGGTCTGTCCAGGCGGTTGTCCGACAGGGTCAACAGCATCAAGGCAGCCGAGCACGCCAACAAATGTCCAACAAACTCCGTCCAATTCATTGGCCAACGAGCTTGAACCTGAACAGCAACACGGACGTGCGAGCCCTCCGCATAAACCACATGCTCTCGTTCTTAAGGGGGGATTGGCGGCCGTGAAAAACGGCTTTCGCTATCGGGTTTCCTTCCCGACCCGGAATTCGTAGCGTTTTTTCCGGTTTCGCGGGTTAGAATGTGAGTTTTGGGGGAAGATGGCGAAAACGTGCTCCCTTGCATGGGAGGGATTGTTATCATGTTGCCTTCCTCCACTCTTCTCCGATGATTCCTGTTGGCGACTTGCCTGATTCACATCCGGACTCATTTCTCATCCAGGGTCACCATTCAAAGGGCAAACTATGCAGGTCAGTTTGATAGTGAATCGCGGCAAGAGTGCAGGAAAAGAGATCGTGATTCCGACGCCCGTTTTTCTGATCGGTCGGGGCGAGGATTGTCATCTTCGTCCGAAGAGTGACGCGATTAGTCGCCGCCACTGCGAGCTGTCCATCGAGGAGAACGCTGTCTGGGTCAAGGATCTGGGAAGTCGCAACGGCACACTGGTCAATGGCGAGAAGATTGCCGACCGTGTGGAGTTGCAATCGGGCGATGTCGTGCGGATCGGCAAGCTGGAGTTCCAACTCAAGGTTGTCAAGCCGCTTAAGCTGACCCCCAACGCGCCCTCGGACGTCGCCGACTGGCTGGAAGGCGAGGAAGACGCCGAGGCAAAGCAAATTGCCGCTCCGGAAACGCGTCAATTCAAGCTCGACGAGACCAGTCACGGAGAACTGCAACGCGCTGGCGAACGAGTGGAACTTGCGGCAAGCGATGACGACTCCGGCAGTCAAACCATCGACGGCAGCGAGGATTCCTCCGACGACACGACCGGCTTTTTCCTGGGACGCGGCAAGAAGAAGGAGAAGAAGGCCAAACCCGGCAAACTTCCCCAACGTTCTGGCCCCACCAGTGAAAGCTCGACGTCGGCGGCCGCAGAGACGCTCAAGAATTTCTTCAACAACCGCTCGTGACAGACGAGTTTTTTGTATCGTCTCGTTTCGTCTCATTGGCCCGCTTCGGCGGGCCTTTTTTATTTGCCCGGGAAAGAACGCGCCGAGGTGTCCACGTCGCCGCGACGGATTCAAGCGGCTCCACGCTTCATTTATCTCTCACGGAGACACAAAGGCACGGAGATTGAGAAAGTGGTGTGAAGCCCCAAGCAGGCCAAATTCAAATTCTCTGT
>JAGQPF010000653.1 GCA_020426845.1 Planctomycetales bacterium | reverse complement strand
TCGCCCGTGCAGAACTGCGCAACCCCATTGCGTTGGCCGAGACACGCTTTTGTTTGCGACACCTGCGGTGCTATGCGGCTGCTCGCCGCGCACGGGCGAGGGCGCCCATGCTACGGACGATCATTGCGGCTGCTCGCCGCGCACGGGCGAGGGCGCCCATGCTACGGACGATCATTGCGGCTGCTCGCCGCGCACGGGCGAGGACGCCCATGCCACGATCGCTCATTGCGGCTGCTCGGCGCCCACTGGCGCCCTCGTCCGTGCAGAACTGCGCATCTCCATTGCGCCAGCCGAGCCACACTTTCCGCTTTCGCTGACCTTGAGGGTTGTTCGGATTGCCGGTGTCGATTGCATTCTATTCATCGATTGGCCTCGCAGGAGACGATCGATTGGACGGATAGCATCGATCTCGGGAGTCCTCGCGTGAACAAAACAGCCAGCTTGTTGATAACCTTGGCGGCGGTCGGCTGTGTCAATTTGGGAGATCCGCTGCCGGTGGCATCTCCGACGGCAACCGCGCGGCATGCTCCTCTAGGGGGGGCGAGCGCCCAGTTGGCCGAAGCCGCTCCAGCTCGCGAAGCGCAGCCCGAGCGGGCCGCTACGCAGGTGACGGCGAAAGCGACGACGACCGTCGACGCGACGCCGGCGCCCTCGAGCGAACAGATCGTGTGGCAAGAGATCGGCAAGGTTGCCCCGGTATCGCACGATCGCGGCGAGCGAGATGCTCATGTTCAGCCTGCCTCCGGTCGCGCGTTGGCAGTAACTCCTCCCAAGGTAGCCGTTGCTCCCGTTCACACAGCGATTCCGCGCGACGACGGCATCGTGAGTCCGGCAGCTCCGGCGCCGCTTGTCACCGACAGCGCACTGGACGCGGACGCGATGATCGCGATGGCCATGGCCAACCACCCGGCCATTCGCCAGGCGGAAGCCGCCGTGTGCGCAGCGCAGGGCGTCCGCCTGCAAGTGGGACTTCTACCCAATCCGACCATTGGCTACATGGGCCAGGAGATGGGCAACGGCGGGGCCGGAGGTCAGCAGGGCGTCTTCTATTCGCAGACGTATGTGCGTGGCGACAAGCTGGCTTGGAATCGCGTGGTTCACTCTCACGACTTGTCTCGGATGCAGTGGCAGTTGCAGACGCAGCGGCAGCGGCTCGAGACGGATGTCCGCATTCGCTTCTTCCGAGCCCTGACGGCTCAGCGGAAAGCGGATCGAGCCCGCGAATTTCGTCAGGACGCGAACCGCGCTGTGCAGCTGGCCGAACAACGCCTTGAGGCGGAGGAGGGCTCGCGGCCCGACTTGCTGCAATCCCAGATTCTCGTCAATCAGATTGACCTGACCATCAAGTCCACGGAGCTCGAGTGGGAGGCCGCATGGGCGGAGCTCGCGGCCACCGTCGGTCTGCCTTCACTGGCGCCGTCACGTCTGGCGGGAACACTGGCGATGACGGAGGAGCTGAGCGAATTGCGGCCCTCGGACAGCACTGACCTGCTCAATCAGATTGCCGCTTCGAGCCCCTTGCTCAAGGCGGCCGATGCGCGTCGCTGTCGAGCTGTGGCGAACCTTCAATGCCAGATCAATCAAGTGGTGCCGAACCTGCAGGGACAGTTCGGCGTGGCCTTCGACGACTCGACCAACAGTACCATTGCCAATGTGCAGGTCGGCATGACCATGCCCTGGCAAAACAAGAATCAGGGCAACATCATGGCGGCGCGGGCGGAACTGTCTGCCGCCGAGAACAATCTTCAGCGTCTGCGGCTGCTGATGCAACGCCAGCTGGCGGATGTGGTTCGGCGTCGCGAGACCGCCGTTGCCACGATCAAACAATACCAGCAGTCGATTCTGCCCAAGGCTCGTGAGTCGCTCGGGCTGGTCGAACAAGCCTACACGGCGGGCGAGACCGAATTCTTGCGCGTGCTGACGGCCCGCCAATCGCTGTTTCAGCTGCTGCAGCAGTCGATCACCGCGGAGGGTGATTTGGCGATGGTTGAAGCAGAGATCGAGGGGCTGCTGTTGAGCGATGGCCTCGACAATCCAGTCGACTACGACGGAGACGACGGACTTCGCGGACAGGCGCTCGGCGGGCAATAGTTTCCGGATCAGACATTCCCTTGCCGGAGCCGGCTGACTAAAATCCACGCAACGACCGGTCCCCACACTCACTCCATTTCCAATCCTCACCGTGCACGTCTCACCCTGGATCGCCGACGCGTTTCGACGATTCGCCGTTTTGGCGATCATCGCGTGTTTGATCTATGAACTGGGCGCATGTCCGTGTGGATGTCTTGAGCACAATCTTTGGCTCAACTTGGTAGGGGTCAACGCGCACGCCCACGAGGCGGAGTTGGCAGCTGGGCAACACGATTTGCCCCATGCCGATCAAGCTCACGATTGCCTCGGCAAGCCTCGCGATTTGTTCGTGAGCACGGACTCTCCCTTGAGGGTGGCCGGCAAGGCATCGCTGGCGCCCAGCTTTGTTTGCGCCTGGATTGCCGTGCAGAATGACGCCGGCACGGCGCGCGATCTCGGGGTGCCGCCTGACCTCGTTGCAAAGCAGCTATCTCCACCATGCCTTCAAGTCTTTAGGCAGTGATTCTCGCGGAATGAGTCGCGTCCTAGGAGGCAGTTCTCCTTGGCTCCATGTTGCACATGGGCCGACAGGGCAGCTGCGACGCGACAACGGCGCACCTGATTTTTTCTCGCTTCTTCTCGCGCTTCGCTCGTGGGCGGACGTATGTCCCCCGAGTGAAGGTTGTTGCCGCATTCTTCCCGAGAATCACCATGTCGCAAGTCATTGCGCGCCCGTTGACGCGGGTGGCACTCTCTGCTGTTTTCCTGACGGTCGTCTTTGGATTGGGACTGCTGGCCGGAATTCAGTTTGCTCCCTCACTCTCCCCGGGCTCAACCGCCCACGACGAGCACGACGACCACGCTCACGCTCACGATGAGCTTGCCTCGACTGCTGACGCTCACGATGAACATGCGGAAGAGGATCACGACGACCACTTGGCGCTCAGTCGCCAGGCGTTCGAGAACCTTGGCCTCCGGATGGGCGAGGCGCCCCAGGGCGATTACTGGCGGTCGATGTTGGTTCCCGCCGAGGTGGTAGAGTTGCCGGGGCGCAGTGAGGTCGCCGTTTCGGCGCCAGTGCAGGGCGTGGTTGAGACAGTCGACGTGCTGACCGGCGAGGCCATTCGCGCGGGGCAGAAGCTCTTCACCTTGCGACTCACCGACGAGGCGCTTGCCGACGCCCAGTCGAAATTGCTGGCGACGCTGACGGCGGAGGATGTTGCTAAACGCGAGGTGGAGCGACTCACACCATTGATCGAATCCGGCGCCGTGCCGGGAACGCGGAAGCGAGAGCTGCAATACGAAATTCAGCAACTGGAGTCGAAGCGGCAGACACTGCGTCAAGAGTTGCTTGGACGAGGCTTGCCGCAGCGGATGATTGACCGGGTAATTTCCGGTCGCCAGCTTGCCACCACGATGGAGATTGTCGCTCCGCCCCAAGTCGACGAGGGTGCTGAGGAACCGGCCTTCTCGCTTGAGGAGCTGCAGGTTCACCCCGGCAAATCGGTTGCTCGCGGTGCGGACCTCTGCCGCCTCGCCTACCACCGCGAACTGCAAATTCAGGGCGCCGCCTTTGACGAGGACGTCTCCGCCTTGAACCGCGTTTCCAGAATGGGGTGGCCGTTGCGAGCTGAGGCGCTGCACGGTCGTGAAGGTGACGGCGAGGTGGTTGTGCGTGACAACCTGCAGCTGACCCGCGTGGACAACCACTATCAAGAGCAGACTCGCACCGTGCGATTCTTTGTCGCGCTGCATAACGAAGTAGAGCACTCTCGCACCGACGACGCAGGACGACTGTTTCAACAGTGGCGTTTTCGCCCCGGACAAAGGCTGCACTTGCGTCTTCCTGTCGAGCAGTGGCAGCGTCAGTGGACCTTGCCTGCCGACGCCGTCGTGGTCGACGGCCCCAATGTGTTTGTGTTTGCCGAGCATCACGACCACGAGGATGAGCACGCCGAGCCTGCCGCTGGGGATGTCGCTGAGGTGACGCACAACGTGTCATTGGCGGAGACGGACGGAGGCCTGCCCCCAGCAAGTCCGCTCGGCGTTCCCGACGAGCACGCAGCCCATCCGGAGCATGATGAAGTCTATATCGAGCTCGAGCCCGTGCCGGTGCGGATGCTGCATCGCGATGACCGGACGGTGGTGATTGCGGATGACGGGCAACTGACACCGGGGATGCGCATCGCGTTGAACCAGGCGTACAAGCTCCACTTGGCCCTGCAGATGCAGGCCGCTGGTGGCGGTGGACACCATCACCATCACGACCACTAACGTTTCTTCAATGGCCGCCGAAGTTCAGAGCTGCAGATTATGTTGAACGCCATCATTCAGTTCTCGCTGCGAAACCGACTGGTGATCGTCAGCACCGCCATCGCCGTGATTGTGCTGGGCAGCATCACCGCAAGGTCATTGCCGATTGACGTGCTGCCCAATCTGACACGTCCTCGTGTGGCGATCGTCACCGAATGCGAGGGCCTGGCGCCGGAGGAGGTCGAGCAGCGCGTCACCTTCCCATTGGAGACCGCCATCAACGGCGCCTCCGGCGTGATTGCCGTCCGCAGCTCGTCCGATATCGGCTTGTCGGTGATCCAGGTCGAGTTTGACTGGGGCACTGACGTCTATCGCGCTCGGCAGATCGTGCAAGAGCGGATGGCTACGGTCAAGGACCGCCTGCCGGACGATGTGAAGCCGCAGATGGGGCCGCTCTCCTCATTGCTCGGGCAGATCGCGTTGGTGGGCATGTGGAGCGAGGATGGCTCCACCGATCCCATGCAATTGCGCACGCTTGCCGACTGGGTGGTTCGGCAGCGGCTGCTCACGATCACTGGCGTGTCGCAGGTGATCACGATGGGCGGAGATCGGAAGCAATTCCATGTGCTTGTCGATCGGCATCGGATGCATGAGCACGACGTCACACTGGCCGAATTGGAAGAGGCGCTGCGAGCCAGCAATCAGAACGTCACCGGCGGATTCATGGGCCGCAACGGGCGGGAGTATTTGATTCGCGGGCTGGGGCGTGTCAGCTCGGCGGAGCAGATTCGCAAGACGGTGATTCGCGGCGACCGTTCTCGCTCGTTGTTGCTAGAGCACGTGGCGGATGTCGAGGAGGTCGGCCAGACCAAACGAGGTGACTCGTCCGTCAACGGTGCGCCCGCGGTGGTGCTGACGATTCAGAAACAGCCGACGGCCGACACACGTAACGTCACTGAGTCGATTCAGGCGGCGCTTGCCGAGCTGACCGCCTCGCTGCCCAAAGACGTTCGCGTGCAGACGACCTATGAGCAGCGAGAGTTCATCGACCACAGCGTGCACAACGTGATCGATGCCCTGCGTGACGGGGCGATCCTGGTGGTGATCGTGTTGTTTGTGTTCCTGTTCAATTTTCGCACCACGTTCATCACGCTGACGGCCATCCCGCTGTCGGTGCTGGTCACGGCGCAGGTCTTTCGCTGGCTGGGGCTGTCCATCAACGTGATGACCCTCGGCGGACTCGCGGTGGCGTTGGGCGAGCTGGTGGACGACGCGATTGTCGACGTCGAGAATATTTTCCGTCGTTTGAAGCAGAATCGCCAGCTGGCCGCATCCGGCGGGGGCCGATCGGCGCTGCAGGTGATCTTCGGCGCCAGCGTCGAGGTGCGGAATGCGATCATCATCAGCACGGTGCTGGTGGTTGTGGTGTTCGCTCCGCTGTTCGCGCTGACCGGAATGGAAGGCAGGCTGTTCGCTCCGCTTGGCGTCGCCTACATCGTCTCGATCTGCGCCTCGACGCTGGTCTCGCTGACGGTCACACCGGTGTTGTGCTATTACCTGCTGCCGAATGCGCCCGTCACGGCACGAGAGCGCGACGGCCTCGTGCTGCGATTGCTCAAACGCGCGGTGGAGCCGATCGTAAGGTTCAGCATGCGGCCCGCAGGACTGACGGTGGGCCTGACGCTGCTCGGGATCGGCTGCACGTTGGGCAGCATGATCGCGGCGGGCATGGGACGCGACTTCCTGCCACCGTTCGACGAGGGCGCAGCGCAGGTCAATCTCTTCGCGCCTCCCGGCACGTCGCTCGACGTCAGCCGCGAGCTCAGCCAACTGGCCGACCGCAATCTGCAAAAGCTGGTCCGCAGCGAGGAGGATCCACAAGCCCCGCTGCTTTGGTTCACCTGCCGAACGGGGCGGGCCGAGCAGGACGAGCACGTGATGGGGGTCAATATTAGCGAATACGTGATGACGTTGAATCCCGACAGCGGATTGACTCGCGAGCAACTGATCGAACGGCTCCATGAGGCGGTCGAGCATATCCCCGGCGTGGAGACCGAAGTGGAGCAGCCGATTGCCCACTTGATCAGCCACATGCTGTCGGGCGTCACCGCCCAGATCGCCATCAAGATCTTTGGCGACGACCTGGTCACGCTCCGCAAAGAGGCAGAGAAGGTCAAGTCAGTCATTGCCGACATCGACGGAATTGCGCCACCGGTCGTGGAGCAGCTGCAGCCAACTCCGCAATTCCGCGTCGAGCTGAAACACGACATGCTGGCCCACTATGGCGTGACCGCGTCCACCGTGAATCACTTCGTCGAGACGGCGATCCACGGCCGCGAGGTGTCGCAGATGATTGAGGGCCAGCGGGCATTCGACGTCCTGCTGCGACTCAAGGAGACCCAGCGCCGCGACCTGGAGAACCTGCACCGTGTGCCATTGGAGCTTGGCGACGGAACGCGAATTCCCTTGGGAGCAGTCGCTCATGTCTACGAGGCGGCCGGCCCGAACACCATCAACCGCGAGGATGGCCGTCGCCGAATCGTTGTCCGCGTCAACACGATGGGCCGCGATGTCGGCAGCGTCGTTGGCGAAATCAAGCAGCGCATTGGCGAAGACGTGAAATTGCCAGAGGGCTACTTTGTGACATACGCCGGTCAGTTCGAGGCTCAACAACAGGCGAACCGGCGGATTCTTTGGCTCAGCGCCATCGCCTTGATCGTGATCGTCGTTGTGCTCTACTCGACGTACTCCTCGATGAGCATCGCCATGCAGCTGCTGATCGCGCTGCCGGCCGCGTTCGTCGGAGGCATTGCCGGTCTGTACCTCACGGGGCAAACGTTCTCCGTGGCCGCGATGGTTGGCTTCATTTCGCTGGGAGGCATCGCGGCCCGCAACGGCTTGCTGCTGATCTCGACGTATCTCGAGCAAATGGAGGAAGGCGAGCTGAGCGAGCAGATGATCGTCAACGGCAGCCTCGAGCGGCTGGCGCCGGTGCTGATGACCGCGTTGACAACGGGGCTCGGCCTGGTGCCTCTGGTGATCGGGGGCCATTTGCCGGGCAAGGAGATCCTGTTCCCGGTGGCCACCGTCATTCTCGGCGGCTTGGTCACGGCAACGTTGGCCGAGTTTATGATTCGCCCCGGACTATTCTGGCTTTACGCAAGTTCGCGGCCTCGCGAGGCGCTGATTGGACTGAGCCGCGGAGAGCCGCTGGACGTCGAGTCCCAGCCGGGTGATGCGGGCAACTCGCAGAATTGGACGTTGAATTCTCCTGCTTCTCTCGTCGATTGACTACAATCACCAACGGTCGGGGGACCCTTCGCGACTTCCCACATTTACGCCTGGGGCCGCGAGATCAGCGTTTACCACCACCACAACATGTTTCCGCTCCTCGGCAGCCACTGTCGACTCGCTCCACCTCGGATCGTCGCCGAAGACTGTTGCCGAGCGTCCGGAGACACCTGATACCTGCAAGGAACTTGGAGAGCTGTCATGCTTCGATTGGGCATTTGTGTTTGCTTGGTTCTGTCATGTGGGGGCATCGCGTTCGGAGAAGATGGCGGCGCCATGCCAATGCTGAAGTCAGCGATGCTCGGCGAGACGAGCAATGTGCATGCCTTCGGCAACACGCTGCTCTGCGGACAGCCTTCGCCGATGGACTTCGCTGAGGCAAAGCGGCGCGGCATCAAGACGGTGATCTCGTTGCGCCAAGCGGATGAGATTAATTGGGACGAGTCGGGCGAGCTCAAGAAGCTGGGCCTCAGCTTCCATCACTTGGGGTTTCGCGCACCCGACACGCTGAACGACGAGATCTTCGAGAAGTCGTTGCAATTGCTGAGTCAGTCCAAGCAGTCGCCCGTGCTGCTTCACTGCGCGTCGGCTAATCGGGTTGGCGCCATTTGGCTTGCCCATCGCGTGGTCAATGACGGCGTGACCGTCGAGCAGGCCACTCGCGAGGCCAAACAGGTTGGTTTGCGGACGGCTGGCTACGAGACGAAGGCGTTGGCGTTCATCCGGAAGAAGGAGAACGGCAAGGCGAACAGAAAGGCAGACGGCCAAGGCACGGGCGATGACTGCCAGGACGCCGCGCAGGGACCCGAGCAGAAAGCGGCCGACGAGAAACCGGCAGATGAAGGCGAGGCCAGCGTGAAGCCCGGCATCAACGATCGTTTCAAGGATCCCAAGCTCGATGTTTCCGAGTTCCTTGGTCGCTTTGAACTCGAGAGCCGGGAAGTGTACGCTGCTCGCGAGCGAGTGCTGGCGATCACCGGCATCAAGTCGGGCCAGACCGTCGCCGACATCGGCGCCGGGACCGGTTTTTACAGCCGGCTGTTTTCGTCGGCCGTCGGCGCCAAGGGATGGGTCTATTCCGTCGACATTTCCCCTCGCTTCTTGGAGCACATCAACGAGCGGGCACTGGCCAGCGGGATCGACAATATCACCTGTGTGCTTTGCAGTGACCGCGCGGTCCGGCTGCCCGCGAACTCGGTGGACGCTGCCTTCATCTGCGACACCTACCACCACTTCGAGTATCCCAAGTCGACGTTGACGTCGATTTTGGCTGCCCTGAAGCCCGGCGGCACGCTCGTTGTCATCGACTTTGAGCGAATTCCGGGCGAGTCTCGCGAGTTCATCCTCGGCCACGTCCGCGCCGGCAAGGAAGTGTTCCAAAGCGAGATTGTGGACGCAGGATTCCAATTCGTCGAAGAGGCGCAGGTGCCTGGCTTCAAGGAGAATTACCTGCTGCGGTTTCGCAAACCGTCGAACTGAAGCAGCACGCCGTTCACCGCAGCGGGGAGGCCGCGGTCTTCAGCCGATTACGGTAGCCTTCACTCAGATGCAGCAGCAATTCTGCCTGCAGCAGCGACGCCCGATTCATGATGTGGCGAGCGCTACGCGCTCCCAGTCCGGAAAGCATCTCGTTCAGGACGTAGAGATGCATCTGCATCGCTTGTCTTGAGGTGATGAAGGCGGCGGCCAGCAGGTCCGCCAGACGCTCCATTTCGTTGCTTAGGTTGCCGGCGCCCATGATCACATAGGTTCTCAGCAGTTGCCGGTAGTGGTCGGTTAACTGCACCGGCAGATCCGGCGGGACGATTTCCGCGCTGGCGGAAAGCAAACGCCATTGGTCCTGCAACATCGCTCGGGACTCTTGCGCCTCTTGTTCCACTCGCATCCGCTGGGTGCGCTGCAGCCGACGATTGTCTGCAACCAGTTCATGTCGCTCACACGCCCGGGCCAGCTCCCAGATCAGCGTCCGAGTCGAAGTATCGGGCACGGATAGGTATGCATCCGCGCCCGCCTCATAACAATGAGCGGCCAGCTCTCGAGCGGGAAGATCGCCCAGCACAAGGATCGGCTGCTCATCGTGGCTCCCGGCCCGAATCGCATCCAGCATCTTGAGAGCATCGAGCCCTCCGCCCTCGTGGCTGATTAGCACGATGTCATACAACTCGTCGCGCAACATCGACAATCCGCGAGCGATGCCGACGGCCTCGTCCAGCTCGATCTGCACGACCCCGTCCGCCCCGAACGCTTCCCGCAGCCAATCGCCGGTGCGGTGCAATCCCGTAATGAACAGGACGCGCAGACTCGGTGGCAGCAAACCGCGCGGCGTGGCCGGCAAAGTGCAATGATCCGGAGTACTTGCGGGATTTAGCGTTCGACGGCCTTCCATGGCTCCGTTCCCGGGCTCCACGCACAAGCGGAGGTTGTCACAATCGGCAGGTGGGTGGCTTTTAGAGAAAATTGGGGATCTGCACAAGCCCGCTTCCGGAGCAAGCGAAGGAAACCCGAAGCGTCAGCGAGGGATACTTTTAAGGAAACCCGAAGCGTCAGCGAGGGATACTTTTCCCCAAGCCCGCCACCATCTTGTGGGACCATCGCTTCTTGAGGCCGAGCTGTGCGGCCGCTTCAATGAAATCGGACGAGTCGAAGCGTAGGCGAGGGATAAAGCCGCTTGTGCCCGCTTCCATCCTGCGGCACAAGAACTACGATCTGAATAAAGGCGAAAGTTCACCCTGTTCTTGCGGCACTTGTACGCACGACCCAGTACGCAACTTCCACCGAATCCTTTCCTTGCATCGTCCTGTCTCGAGAGCAACGGCCCAATGTTGGAAGCCCTCAACCGTGAGTTCGGCATACCGGACCGAGTCACATTCAAACAGGGCCATGGCGGCCTCACCAAACTGGAGATTACGGCGCCACACAGCACGGGCGAGATTTATCTGCAGGGAGCTCATGTGACTTCCTTTGTGCCACAGGGCCAGCCTCCGCTGCTTTGGATGAGCGGTGAATCGCGATTCGAAGCGGGCGTCGCGATTCGAGGCGGCGTGCCGATTTGTTGGCCGTGGTTCGGGCCGTTGGAAGGTGACGCTCACGCACCGATGCACGGCTTCGCGCGGCTGGCGGAGTGGACGGTGTCGAGCGTCCGGGCGACGGACGATGCAATCGTGGTTCAGCTGACGCTCGATCGAGCTGCGCTGTCCGCCGCTGGTTCAGGCGACTTGAACGCCGCGGCGTCAGCGTGGTCGGCGGACTTTGAGCTTCAATTGGAAGTGACGTTTGGCAACGAGCTCACCCTGACGCTCACTGTCTCCAACACGGGCGATCGCGACTTCCGATTTGCCGCCGCGCTGCACACCTACTTCTCGTTAAGTTCAATTTCGGAAGCGGTGATCAAGGGCCTCGCGGGGCGTCGTTTTTTTGACAAGCTGGACCAGACCATCAAGGTGCAATCGGGTTCCATTCGCATCGACAAGGAGGTCGACCGGATTTACCTCGGCACCGAGGACGAGGTGGTGATCGAGCAGCCGGATCGCCCGGACATTTTCATCGGCAAGCAAGGCAGTCAAACGACGGTCATCTGGAATCCGTGGGTGGAGAAGGCCGCCCGCATGGCGGACTTTCCCGATGACGGCTATCTCCGAATGGTCTGTGTGGAGACGGCCAACGCGGACCAAGACAGCCGGCAGTTGTCGCCGGGCGAGCGTCACCAACTGACGCAGGTCAGTGGGTATCTCCATCAACGATAGAACCAGGTCACCGGCAACGAGCGGAACCGATTGGAGATTCTTCGGCCGTTGTTCTCGTCGGTCTCCCAGTAGCTCATCACCGCACGGCCGCGTTGCAGCGGGCCTCCGGTGAAGATCAAGCTGGGATAGGAGTACGTTCGCAGCGGGTTGCCCTCGAGGTTCTTGGGAGGCGACCAGCTCTTCCCGTCGTCGCTGGAGATCGAGGCTGACAACGGCGTGCGTTTGCCGCCGTGCCCCTCGCCCTCTCGAAACGTGTTGTTCCAGATGAGCAACAGGTCGCCCGTTGCCGGAATCCGCCGACAGGTTGCCGGCGCCTCGGGAGCGACCGGCCCGAGTGAGGAGAGCGGGCCCCAGTTGTCGCCGCCATCGTCGGAGATGGCTTTGCCGATGATTCCCAGCTGAGTGCGAACCAGCATCATCACGCGGCCATCGAGCAGCTCGATCACCTCCGGCTCCATCGCGCCGCGCCGCTTTGCGTCGACCTCGCCCTTGCCGGCGCGCCAGGTGCGGCCGTCGTCATCGGAGATGAAACAGTGTGACTTGAAGTGATTGTTGGTGCGGACATCGGGCGTGGAGGCGGCCGGCGCGAGCCATCTGCCCGGCTTGCCGGAACGCTCGGAAAGCCTCAGCATGCGATCGTTGTTCACCACGTGATAGCCATCGCTGTCAGTCACCACCACGGGGTCCGAGAACGACACTCCCTCGTCCTGCGAGCGGCGCAATAGCAGATCCAGGTCTGACTCGGAATTCTTCTGCAGATAGAACATGCCCAAATCACCGTTGGCCATCCGTCGCAACGTGACGCTCATCACGTTCATGGTTCCCGTGTTGCTTTGGATCTCCTGCGAGTCGCTCCAGGTCGCGCCGCCGTCGGACGAGCGTTTGGCGACCAGATGTGCCTTGGCGAAGTCGCTGCCGGATCCACTGAACTCCGTGACGGCGTAGAGCAGCTCGCCGTTGTTCAATTGCACCACGGAACCTTCCGTGTAGCGAGGATTGGCATCGGTGGCCCGGTAGACGATCGAAGTATTATCGTCGGGCGACGGGGGCGGCGGACTTGCCAGCACAAGCAGCGACTGGGCGGCGCGGATTCTCGCGTCCAGATGCTCGTCGGCGAGCATTTCCTTGAGCCGGGGCGCGACCGCGACGGCGCGTGCATCGCCGGCAAACGTCGCCGCATACGTGCGCGTGGCCCCGTCCTCGTCCCGCAAGTTCTTCGCCAGCGCCGCCAATCCGTGCTCGGCGCCCAACGCCGCCAACGCGTGCTCCAGATTCACCCGGACGGCGGGATCGGTGCAGCTCTTTCGCGCCGCTTCCAGACGATCGACGTCCGTTTTGTCCCCAACGCGGCCCAAAATCCAGGCAGCGATGCGAACCTGTTCCGCATCACCGAGCGACTCGCGGAGCAGTTGCAGCGCCTTGGCACTGCCTCCCTTGGCCAGCGCGGCGGCGGCCATCAGGCGGAGCACGGAGTTGTCGGTTTGAGCCGCCGCGGCGCGCATCGCTGCGCCATCGCCGAGCTCGCCAACTTTAAAAAGGCTTTCCGCGGCGTGAATGTGCCCGTGAGTTTCCTCGCCCGAGAGAATTGAGAGCATGACTTCCGCATACTCGCGACGGCTGGCCCGCACCAACTCGCGAGCCAAACCGCAGCGACGCTGATCATCTTTCTCGGCGGGCAAGCGTGGCGCCAGGTACGCGACGACCTCCTCCCCGTGGCCGCCCAGCGTGAGCCCCTCCGCTGCGTGAATCGACGGCCAGAAGTCGTCCCCGCGCAGCCCCGCCCGCAACACCTCCAGGCAGTGCTTGCGCGTCGCGTCACTCAGCTCGATGGTCTGTGCCACCGTGGCTCGGCACAACAGCAACGCCACCAGCATAGACAGCAGTGTGAGCCCAGACAGACGGCGCCATGCAGGGCCGCTGTCACGACGAAGGTGGATGGCGCATTTCATCGGCGGGAAGATCTCGGGGTTTGGAGGATGAGGAGCTGTTGAAAGATTCTACACCGGCGCGCCGGCGACTGCCTCATTCGTGTCATCCCTGTCATCCCCGTCCGCTGCGTCCTCCAACAGCTTCACGGCCCGCGCCAGGCCATCTGTGCGCGTGCGGGCCGCAATGCTTCGCGCCTGTTGCTGGCTCCGGGGCGACAGCAGCGACTCGAGCACATCGGCAATGCGGCCCGCGCGGAATTTGCCACTGGGCACCCACGCCCCAGCTCCGAGCCGCATGATGCGATCGCCGTTGTCGTACTGGTCATGGGCCAGCGCCATGATCAGCTGAGGAATCCCGGCCTGCAGTCCCTGCGCGGTCGTGCCGATTCCCCCGTGGTGCACCGAGGCGGCGCAATGGGGCAGCAGCCTCGAATAGGGAACGTAAGAGAAGGCGGCCACGGAGTCAGGCAAGTTGGCGGGCACTTGCTCGCGAAACTTTGTCAGCAGAATGGCGCGCCGCTTCAACTGCTGGCAAGCAGCGACGAACTCCGACATGTGATGCGCTGCGAAGCGGTTGGCAGAGCCCGGGGTGAAAGCAATGGGCGATTCACCCGCCTTGAGAAAGTCGCGGACTTCGGTGGCGAGGGGTTGATCGTCTCCGGCGTCCCAAAGTGGAAAATCTGCTTGCAGCGTCGGAGGCCAGTCTCCCGCAGGTGCGCAATACCAATCGGGAAACAGAGCCAACACGCCGAGCTTTGAATTCCACCACTGCATGACATCGCGAACTGGCGGCAATTGGAGTTCGCTGCGCAGTCTGTTCAGCGGCCGCCCGATGATCCAGGGAATGGCATAGCGGCTCGCGAACTTCCGCATCCAGTATTGCAGCCATGGAGGGCCGAACAAGGCGGGAAGTTTGGCGGGCGCCTCCATGCTCCAGATCACGGACGGTTGCAGGTGGATGGTGCGAACAGGAATGTTGTGCTTGTCCTGCGCCATCAGGGCGCCAAAGCCCAGGCAACTCGAGAGCACTCTGGATCCGGGCTGATACGCCTCCATCACCAATTCGTATTGCCGCATGGCGTGTTTGAGCACCCAGTGCATCACATACCGCATGGCGCGACGCGGATGCCACAAGTCCGGATGATTGGACGCCTCGAGAAACTGCTCCGCCGTGCCAAACTCGAGTTGCTCGAATCCGTGGCTGGCAACGAGGTCGTGGAAGTAGCCGTTGATGACAAATGTCACTCGGTGGCCCCGCTCGCGCATCGCGATGGCTAAGCCGAGATACGGGTGCACGTCCCCGGCGCTGCCGACGGGAGAGAGAATGAAGTGCATCTCAAGCCTTCCGGGCGTAGGTGCGTGTTGTAGACGCCAATCCCCGGTGATTCTAGCAGCTTCTTCTCTCGATGCTTACGCCCCAACGTCAGGCGTCGCTGTCCTGTTGTCGCATCACGTGAGCGATGAGGTCTGCGACGCGTTCTTTGCCGAGTTGCTCGGAATTCACAATCAGATCGTAGAATTGCGGGTCGTCGGCCGAGTGGTGGAAGTACTCGCGGACAAACGCCTCGCGTTCCCGATCGAGCTTGCGGACGACTTGGCTTGCCTGTTCCGTGGAGATTCCTCTGGCTGCGGCCGTGTTGGCAATGCGGTGCTCCAGAGGAGCAACGATGCGCACCGACAGGCCCCCGTCGCGGGGCAACATGAACCTGGCTCCGCGGCCGACGATCACGACCTTGCCTCGGCTCGCTGCAAGCTGGAATAGCTCGTGCAGCCGATGCACGTATTTCATGGTCGGCATGCCGCCGGCATCTTGGGTCCACGAGTTGACGATCTCGGTCAGCCATGGACTGCGACGTTCATCGATCGCCTCGAGCAGTTTGGGAGAGGCGCCGTAATGCTCGACCATGTAGTCGATGATCTCATGGTCGAGGACTTCCCAGCCGAGCAGCTTGGCCACGGACACGGCGATGTCACTTCCTCCGGCGCCCGCCTCGCGAGAAATGAGCACGTATTGCCCGGCGCGGACCTGGCCGGCTTCCTTGCGGGCATGGGCCAGCGACCGGGCCCTTTCAATCGAGCGGCGTATGTGCACCTCCGCCTGATGGTCAAAAGCAGGGACGTGTAACATGAGAAGGGCTCCTTTCAATGGAGGGATTGCCGCTTTCGGCGCGGGCAAACCCTGCCCGGCTTGAAGAGGCTGCCATCCATAGATGCAATCGACGTGCCGGCTCCGCGCCGCGCGAACTTCGCCACTCAAGGGGAATACGCTGCGAAAAGCGACTTCGAGTGGGAAAACGAGGGGCGAAACTCGGTCAATTGAGCCGCCGAGCGGAGCGTCCCTCCGCCAGAAAAGCGTGCAGTCCATTGCAATCCCCTGCAAGCGGCTGCAGACCACGCGTCGATTGCATTGGCTTCAATTGGCCGAAGAGTCACTAGGCTCGGTGGAGCCACTCGATGACATAGTCGGAATAGGCATCCCATATTTCCGGAAATCGAGTGACATTCGGGATGTGATTGACCTCGAGCAGATGAGGCTGGCCATCGGGGGCGACCACGTAATCGTTCGCGGCGATTTCGAGACCGAAACCACGAGCGACACGCTGAGTGTCAGCGACAAGCTGCGGATCGGGCTCGACGAAGCAGGCGGCCGGATGGTGAAGCGATTTGAGCCAACCATCGCCCTCCAGCTTGATCTGCCAAAACTGATCGCCGATCACTACCACG
>JAGQPF010000075.1 GCA_020426845.1 Planctomycetales bacterium | reverse complement strand
TTGGCCAAACTTCCTTCCCGTCCCTTGCTCTTCTTTGCGTCTTGGCGTCTTGGCGTGAGAACATCTGCCTTGCCGGGATTGAGCGGCGGAGTTTCGTAGCGTCAACCTTTTGGAGGGATCACGCAGAGACGCAAAGTCGCAAAGGATTTGGCCAAACTTCCTTCCCGTCCCTTGCTCTTCTTTGCGTCTTGGCGTCTTGGCGTGAGAACATCTGCCTTGCCGGGAGCGAGCGGCGGAGTTTCGTAACGCCAACCCTTTGGAGGGATCACGCAAAGACGCAAAGTCGCAAAGGACTGTACTGGGCCAAATGCTCCGATTGCCGGTGAAGAACGTCAGACAACTTGGCAAGCTGGGCAAGTCGAAACACGTTGCCAAGCGGAACTCGGGGCTGGTAGACTCCCTGATGCAGGGAGATTTCGGGTAACCCGGCGATTCCGCTCCATTTTCGGCAAGATTCTTCGCCCAAAGACGAATCGACGCGGCATCGAAACCGTCTCACTACCGGATGGGTAGTGCTGCGCATGGGTTGAATCACTTGCTCCGCATTGTTCCGACCTTGTTCCATTATCCGTCTCCGCTTCCCAGTTCTGTTATTGCCACCACAACGGCACCAGCCCCAATCACTCAAGGAGAGTCCGGTGAAACACAGCCGCCTGCTCGCTGCCTGCTGCGTCATCTTCACGCTCGCCTTCGCCACCGCGGAACTTCGCGCTCAAGACAGCACGGTGGGCGGATTCATCTTGCGGATGTTCAACTTGGCGCCCGCTCAGACAGCACGTCCAGCGGTCGTCATCGAGCGTGCGACAACGGAAGTGCAGCCAGTGCAGGTCGCAGGCGAAGCCGAAGGAACCGGAAACTTCGAGACGACTCACACCGATCAATCGCTGATTTCGCTGAAGGACAATGAGGGCAATGCGGCGACGTTGCACACGTTCTGTCTGGCGAAGAATGGCAATGTGCTGGCAGGCTGTGGCTCGCCCGGCGCCGGCGAGATTCGCATGTTCACGCCCGACGGCAAGTATTTGGAGACGTGGTCGTTGCCGGTGCTGCCCGAGGCAATCAACACGGATCCCGAAGGCAATGTGCTCGTGGCCGGAGAAGGCAAGCTCGTGCAGCTCAGCGCACAAGGCAAACAGATGCTGATCAAGGACGCGCCGCACGTGGCGTCCATGCAGGACAATCGCGAGCAACTGCGCGAGCAGTTGAAGCAGCAGTACAAAGCTCGCGCCAACAGCTACGCTCAAACCCTGGAGATCTACCAGCGGCAAATCGAGATGCTCGAGGAAAAAGCGAAGGAAGGAGAGCTTTCGGACGCCGAGAAATCGCGGTTGGAGATCTATAAACGTGCTCGCACGTCACTGGAGGGCTTCGTCGCCAAACAGAAGGAGGAAGGGGAGCCCGAGTTGAGCGATGCGCAGTTGGATGCTCAGCTGAGCTCCTTGATGAGCAGCCGTTCCAAAGTTGCCTCCATCAGCGCGACGGATACCGAAGTCTTCCTGGCGTGCAACATGTCCGTCGGCTACGGCTACCAGGTGTATCGCCTTGATCGCCAATTCGAGAATCCGGTTTCAATCATCAAGGACCTGCGCGGCTGCTGCGGTCAGATGGACGTGCAGGCCAACGCGAACGGCGTGTTCGTGGCCGAGAACTCGCGGCACCGTGTTGCTCATTTCGACCGCGAAGGCGAGACGGTCGGCGCCTGGGGGAGCCGCGATCGCACGGGTGAAAAGGGCTTCACCAGTTGCTGCAACCCGATGAACGTTTGCTTCGGTCCCAATCAGTCGGTTTACACCGCGGAATCCACCACCGGCCTGATCAAGCAATTCGACAAACAGGGCAAGTTGCTCAACTATGTCGCCACCGTGAAGCTCGTGCCGGGGTGCAAGAAGGTCAGTATTGCTGTCAGCCCCAGCGGAGACAGCGTGTATATGATGGACATCACGCGCCACCATATCGTCAAACTTTCGCGTCCTGCCGGCGACTCGGCCGACGCCAATGAAGAGACGGCTGCCGGCGGAGAGTAACTGCCAGTTTGCTTTTGCACGGCCGCGCCATCCGCCTGTTGATCCACGGCATCCCGGGATACCGTGGATACCGTGGATAGGGCCTGCGCAAAACGCCTGATTTTCGACACCTCGCCAGCTGCTTCATGGCCAACGGGCAAGCCTCTTGGGAGATTTCACCGTGACACGTCCACTGCATCGCCTCCGCCTACCAGCATCCGCTCTCGGGTTGTTGTTAACCGCTGCACTCGGAGTGGTGCCCAGCAACAAAACGGAGGCTGCCGATCCGCTTTCCGTGATCGTGATGGACCCGTTGGCCGCGCCGCTGTCTTGTCCGTGCGTGAAGGGCTATGCCCAGCGAGAGTACGAGGCGCTCGCCAAGCACCTGGAAAAACAGCTGGGCCAACCCGTGCGGCTGACGTTCTCCGAGTCGCTGAAAACAGCGTTGAAGGGAGATGCCAAAGGCAAAGCGGATCTCGTCATCGGAAAATACTCCGTGGTGCTCGCCGATGCAGTCACGACGCAGCAAATGCTGCAACCGTTGGCCGCATTGAGCGGCAAGGATGGCTCGACCACGCAATCGGGATTGATTGTCGTTCCAGCCCAAGATCCGGCGCAGAAGGTCACGGACCTAAAGGGTTATCGAATTCTGTTCGGGCCTGCCGAATGTGATGAGAAACACGCAGCGGCGATGGGACTGCTCAAGTCGAAAGGCGTCCAGTGGAAACTCGGCGAGGGCGGCGTATCCGAAACTTGCTCGGCGTGCAGCGACGGCGCCACCAAGATTCTGGAGTTGGGGAACGATGTCCGTGTTGCCACGGTCATCTCGAGTTATGCGCAACCGCTGTTGCAGGGTTGCGGCACGATCAAGAAGGGCGACCTGCGAGTGGTGGCGGAGACCGCTCCGGTGCCGTTCGTAACGGCCTTTGTCCACGCCGACCTGCCCAAAGCGAAACGAGACGCGATTCAGTCGGCCCTCTTCAAAATCGGTGAAAAGCCCGAGCTTTGCGCCGCTTTGGAGACGCTGGTCGGCTTTCTACCCTTTGAGCCCCCTTCGCCGGAGCCGCCGGCTAAAAAAAAACGCGGGCTCCAGCCGCTAATCAGCCGCTAGCGTTCCAAGACGGCGAGCCAGCGACGCCTGCGGGAACTCAGGCGAATCAGCTTCGGGCCGAAAGCTGGCCGCAATGGCGGGGCGCCAACCGAGACGGTCGCGTCGCCAAACTGCCCGACTTTCTGCTGCCTGCTCCGCTGACGCTCTGGGAGCGACCACTAGCACACGCCGGCTTGGGCGGCATCGCCGTCCACGGCAAACAGATTGTGCTCGGTGATCGCGATCTGGCCGACTTAAGCGACGTAATCCGCTGCTATGCGGCGGACACCGGGCAAGTCCTTTGGGAATATGCCTACCCCGCGCCCGGCGAGCTCGACTATGGGCAGACACCGCGGTCGACGCCGCTGATCGTTGGCGACGCGGTGATCATGCAGGGGGCAATGGGCCACGTGACGGCGCTGGAATTGGCCACGGGACGACTGCGCTGGCAGCGAGACTTCGCCGTCGAAGCGCCGCCGGTGAAGCGTTCGGAATGGGGGGCCTGTTCCAGTCCAATTCCGTTCGGCGACTGGGTGATCGTCAACCCCGGCGCCAAAGACATGTCACTTGCCGCTCTGAGCCTCAAAGACGGGGCCATTGCCTGGAAGTCGCCAGGGACTGCGGCTGGCCATGGCTCGTTCATCCTGGCCAAGCTCGGTGGAGTCCAACAATTGGTTGGCTTCGACAGCGAATCGCTGGGCGGCTGGGATCCACGGACGGGGCGCCGCTTATGGACACTGAAGCCCACGATTCCCGGCGACTTCAACGTGCCCACGCCGCTGCCAATCGACGGCCAGTTGCTGATTGCCACCGAGAACAACGGCACGCGACGTTACAGCTTTGACAACGCCGGGCGGATCAAGGCCCAGCCGGTGGCGGAGAATCAATACCTCGCGCCCGACATGAGCTCCTTGGTTCACTCCAAAGGCCGCGTGTACTGCGTTTGGCACGAGCTGTTCTGCCTTGACGCCGGCACACTAAAACAACAATGGTCAACGAAGCACGATAAGCTGCAGGACTATGGCGCCTGCTTTGCGACTGACAACCGGCTGCTCGTGGTCGGGCGAGGCGGTCACCTGCTGTTGCTCGACACCACCGCGTCTCAAGCAAAGCTGCTCGGCGAGTTGGACGTGCTGCCCGACGATGACGCCGAGAACTACTCGCACCCGGCGTTGGTCGGCAACCGCCTCTACTTACGAGGCGGCAAGCGACTCGTCTGCGTGGCCTTGCAATAGGACAAACTCGCATGAGGGCAGGGAGCGAAAACCTCCGGGGGAGTGGAGCACCAATGCCTTGGCGAGCCACTCTTGCTTTTGTCGCAATCCCCACGGCTCTCGCTCCCCGCGACTCACGCCGGCGTTTACCCCTCGCAGCACGACACAGCTTTAGGAAAGGACAGAGGACATTTCAAGAATCTTCCCTGGCGCAATCGAAGGCAGTTTTTCTGCTGGTTTTGTCAACCCGATTGCCGATCGAGAAGTTTTTGAAATGCGTTGTAGTAAAACAAGAAACACGAGCAGTGATTCCCGTGGCGGATTGAAGTGCTCACATGCGTCCGTGAGATCCCCAATCCGCACATCGGGAATGCATGGTTCCTCGTGCTTAACGCAGGTCGTCGCCAAACAGCGACTCGATCGCCACATCAATCGTCTCTTCGATCGACTGGTGCACACCGCGACCCGTTCGAGCCGACATCGCAGTGTTCCAATCTCCGGCAACGTCCTCCAGCATGGGCAGCTGACGCCACTCATGCGTTTCGGCAAAGATGTGCTCGGAGACCTCGGCGCGAGGACGATCCAGTTTCGCAGACTCGCGTCGAGCCAGCGGGGCAGCAAACGGCGCCGCGTGTCCGCTCGCGTCGGGGCTGGCTGACACATGAGCTAATTGCGGAAGCGGATCGGCGATGCCCTGCGGGTTGCCATTGGTAGTGGCCAGGTCGAACACGGCGTCGGCCGACTGTTGCCCCGAGGTTCGCCACGCCGCAGCGTCGTATTGGAAGACCGCATCCGCTCCGGCGTCGACAACCCAGACGTGGTTCACGTCGTTCGGGTCGATCGTGATGCCCGTGGGACTCGAATTGGCAGCATCCAGTTCCCAGCGGCCCGTCAGAGTCCCGTTCAGCGAATAGCGGAACACCTCGTCGACCCTGCGGCCGCCATCGACCACCCACAGGTGCTCTCCATCGGTTGTCACACCCATGGGATTGCGGTTGGCGCTATCTAACCGGAAGTTCGACGTCGGCTCGTATTCACCGGATCGCCAGGCGGCGCCGCCCTCGAAGCGGTACATCCGGTCCTCGCCGCGATCGACCATCCACAGGTCATCTCCGTAAACCGCGATGCCCTCGGGTTTGTCCACACCGCCAAAGGCCCAACGCCCCACCAGGACATTGGCGCGGTCGTACACGAACACTTCTCCATCGCGATCCACCACCCAGCGAAGCGAACCGTCGGGACTGGCAGCAACGCCGCTGGGCTTCTGATCCTCCTTGGACAATCGACTGTTTTCCAGTGAGGCGCCGTCCTCGTCGTACTCGAAGGTGCGGCGGCTGGAGGAGTCGACGACATAGAATTTCGTGCCGCCGGGCTCCGTCACCGCGTTCACTTGGATGCTCACCACTGCGATGACCGAAAGGACGCCATCGCTCACCGCGTGGGTGAACTCGTCCGGTCCGTTGTAGCCGGCGTCCGGAGTGTAGACAAAGGACCCGTCCGCATTCAGCGACAGCGTGCCATGAGCCGGGCCCGACACCAACGTCGCCGTCAATGGGTCACCGTCAACGTCCGTGTCGTTCCCGAGCAATCCGGGAGCTGACACGGTGAGCGTCGAGTCCTGGTCAACACTGTAGGCATCATTGCTGGCCACCGGAGCGTCATTCACCGCCGCCACGGAGATCACGACCACCGCGTCGCCGGAGGACAACGCGCCGTCGCTGGCGCGGTAGGTGAACGAGTCCGTGCCGTTGAAGTTGGCATCCGGCGTGTAGGTGAACGAGCCATCCGCGGCGAGCGAAAGCGTGCCGTGAGCCGGGCCCGCGACCAGCGTCGCCGTCAACGCATCGCCGTCGGCGTCCGTGTCGTTCCCCAGCACGCCCGCAGCGGCAACCACCAGCGCCGTATCCTCGCTCGTGGCGTACTCGTCGCCACTGGCAACCGGAGCGTCATTCACCGCCGTGACCTCGATCGACACTACCGCGTCATTGGAAATCAACACCCCGTCACTGGCGCGGTACGTGAACGAGTCGGCGCCGTTGTAGCCTGCATCCGGTGTGTAGGTGAACGAGCCATCCGCGCTCAGCGACAGCGTGCCGTGAGCCGGGCCCGACACCAACGTCGCCGTCAATGCGTCACCGTCCACGTCCGTGTCGTTGGCCAACAGGCCGGGCGCGGCGACGACCAACGCCGTGTCTTCGTCCGTCGCGAACGCGTCGACGCCCGCCACCGGTGCATCGTTCACTGCCAGAACTGACAGCGACACCACGGCATCATTCGAAATCGACGCGCCATCCGTAACTCGATAAGTGAACGAATCGGATCCGTTGAAGTTGGCGTCTGGCGTGTAGCTAAACGAACCGTCCGGGTTCAGCGACAGCGTGCCGTGGGCAGGGCCGGAAACCAGCGTCGCCGACAACGCGTCGCCATCGGCGTCCGTGTCATTCGCCAGCACGCCAGGGGCGGCTACCAATGCCGTGTCCTCGTCCGTCGCGAAGACATCGTCGGTCGCCACTGGGGCGTCGTTCACTGCCAAGACGTCGATCGACACCACCGTGTCACTCGAGGAGAGCGCCCCGTCGCTGACCCGGTAGGTGAACGCGTCCGGTCCGCTGTAGTTCGCCTCCGGGGTGTAGATAAACGAACCATCTGCGCTGAGCGAGAGCGTGCCGTGAGTCGGGCCCGAAACAACGGATGCCGCTAGGGCGTCGCCGTCGATATCCGTGTCGTTTGCCAACAGGCCCGGCGCGGCGACCACCAAGGCAGTGTCCTCGTCCGTGGCGAAAGTGTCCGGGTTGGCCACTGGTGCGTCATTCGCGGCCAGCACCGAAATAGACACGATAGCGTCATTCGAGTCCGCCCCGTCGCTGACGCGATAGGTGAAAGAGTCGGACCCGTTGTAGTTGGCGTCCGGAGTATAGGTAAACGATCCATCCGCGTTCAGCGCGAGCGTGCCATGGGCGGGGCCGGAGACAACCGACGCGGTCAAGGCGTCGCCGTCCACATCAAGATCGTTGCCGAGCACGCCCGCTGCCAGCACTGTCAGCGTGGTGTCTTCGGTCGCCTCATAGCTGTCTGCATTGGCGACCGGCGCGTCGTTGACCGGCGAGATCGACAACGTGAAGGATTGCGGAGCGCTGGTGTCGCTGCCGCCGCCCGCCGTGCCTCCGTCATCATGCAGCTGCACCGTGACGATCGCCTGGCCAAATGCATTGTCGGCAGGGGTAAAGCTCAATTCGCCCGTGGCCGAAATAGCGGGTGCGACGGCGAACAGTGACGCATTGTCAGTGGACACCAGGAAGTCCACAGCTTGCCCCGCCTCACTCGCCGGTCCTGCGGAAATGTTGCCCGCCCAGCCCGTGAACACCTGAGGGCCGCTGTCCTCGAACACGGCGACATCGGCGCCAGCGGTGAAGCTAGGCGCGACATTGGGCACAAAGCCGCCAATCAGTTGATTGCCGAAGTTGCTCTCGATGTGGATCTCGCCGTCGAGGCAATCTTCAAACTCGTAGCCGTCGCCTTCAATCGGCGTGCCGAGGACGACGGGAATCGATCCCAACACGACGTTGGTGCCCTCGCGAACGAACTCGAGGTCGAAACGATGTGGCCGTCCGTCGCCGGTGAAGGTGACATCAAAGGTCGCGGTATCGCCAGCGCCGAGGCCGTTGATCACACCGGGAGTGCTGGTGATGTGCACGCGCGGGTCGGAGGCACGCAAGGTCACGTTCACGCTCACCGACGTAACGGCGCCCTCGATGGCGGCCACAATGCCGTCTGCGATGTTCAAGACGAGCGGGTCGCCGCCGGAGCCGATCTTAAAGTACAGCGGATCTCCGGGGGCGATGTCGTTGGTGGTGCCGTTGGCAATCGTCGACGTCGTCCGGTTGATCGCGCCGGTCAGGC
>JAGQPF010000652.1 GCA_020426845.1 Planctomycetales bacterium | reverse complement strand
TTCATGCCGGGCCGGACGAGATTGTCGGGGTTTTCGAAGTCGATCCAGATACGAATGTCCTTGGTCCGCGGCTCGTTTTCCGTACTGACGAAGGACACGACGCCGTCGATCACCCGGTCTCGAAGCGGCTCGATTTGGATGGTGGCCTTGGCGCCTTCGAGACGCGGATCGTAGTCGGAGACGTCGATCAACCCCTGCACTCGCAATCGCCCCGCGTTGACCACTAACGCCAAGGGCTCGCCCGCTTCGACCCACTCTCCCTGTCGTTTGTTGATCCGCTCGACCACTCCGGCCAGTGGCGAACGGATGCGGCGCCGGTCCCATTGCTGTTGAGCGCGCAGCGCCGAGTTCTTGTGAATCTCCACTTTGGCCGCGCGCAATCGCTGTTGCTCTCGCGCCAACTCCAGTTCGATTTTGGCATCGTTGAAGTCGAGCAGCTTCTTATCCAACTCCGACAACGAAAATGAGCCCGGATTGCGTTTGGCAGTCAGGTCGGCGCGATTCCATTCCGACTCACGAAATTTCAGCGCCTGCTCGGCGCGTTGAATCTCCAAGGTGCTCGCCGCCTCCAGCTCCGCATGCGCCAGCTCGGCCTTGGCCTGATTCATCAGCAACTTCGCCTCGGCGTCGTTCAACACCGCCAATGAGTCGCCTTGCTGCACTCGATCCCCCACCGCAACTGTCAACTCCGCCAGCAACCCGCTGTCCTCGGCGGCGAGCTCGTTGCGGTCGATCAACTGCACGATCGCGGCGCGGACTTCAATGCGTTCAGCGGCCAACGGCGCCGTCATGCTGGCTGCCGCCAGCAACGCAAACAGCGTGGCAGCAAGCCTCCGGTGCGGCAAACGGGTCATCAATTGACTCCTCGATCTGGACGGGCGAAGTGGCTACCGGAATATAGGACACTGGAACGCTGTATGGAATCCAAACCCTGCTGGCCCATGCCTTGTTCGATCAGCGCCAGAGCCAGCTGCGCGCCGCGTCAATCAGGTCGCGAAGCCAAGCGTAGCCCAGGCATGTTTGTCGGCATGTAATGCTGGCCACTGCCTCCGCGCCCGGACGCAATCCGGCAGCATCTCCGCTTACCTCGGCCACGGCCCTGATGGTGCTGCGTCCACTTTCAGTCGTGGTGGCCGAAGGCGATAGACTCGTCAGTCGTCCCTGAAACGACCGGCCCGGCACGGAGTCCAGGACAATTCTCGTCTCGAGCGGCCCGTCGGCGCTTGCCTGCAGCAGGTGGTACGCGTCCACGTCGCGCACATCCAGCTCAACGACCCAGGGCCCCTCGACATCGCCGATCGTCAATAAGTGTT
The DNA here is from genome assembly GCA_020426845.1 of Planctomycetales bacterium. Lineage (GTDB taxonomy): Bacteria > Planctomycetota > Planctomycetia > Pirellulales > Pirellulaceae > JAGQPF01. The sequence goes on along the minus strand of JAGQPF010000652.1, from coordinate 388 downwards.
GGCCGCGCGTCACGGGGCGGTCCGACAGCTCGCTGCGCACCATCCAGCTCAGCACCTCTCCATCGATCGGACTCGTCATTTGGAGTTCGCGCAATTGGTCCTTCACCTCGGACACCCGCTGTTGGTGGAGTTTGCAAAGCAACTCCAGTTCGCGTCGCTCCGCGGCCAATCTCGACTGGCGACCGGTCTTGTCTTCGGTATCGGTCTCCGTGACCATCTCGATATCGATCACGTCCATCCTCGCCTGCGCCGTTTGCAGTTTTGACTCTGCTTGATCGCGCTCCGCCTCTAAGGCGAGGCTTCTCAAAGTTAGCAGCGGGGCGCCGCGCTTGACGCGTTGCCCATCGGTTGCGGAGACAGACTGCACGTCGGCGTCATGCGGCGCATA
>JAGQPF010000651.1 GCA_020426845.1 Planctomycetales bacterium | reverse complement strand
GCTAAAAAGCCCGCGCCGCCCAAACCGGCACCGACCAAGCCAACCGCGCCACCGCCGATTGCAGCCGAAGACCTGGACGAGACCACGGACTTCGACGTGGCGCCGACAAGCGACTTCGACGAAGAAGAAGCAGAGGCTGTGGCCGCTGTGGAAGCCGCCGAAGAAAGCGATCGTGAAGAGGGCGACGAGGACCGACCGAGGCGACGACGCCGGCGCAAACGCCGACGTACGGCCGCCGAATACGACGACTCGGATCGGGAAGTTCGTGCCGAACCCGAGGAACATCTCGACGACGACGTTGGCAAGCGGGCCGCCGAGTTCGCCGAATTGGAGTACGAAATCGACGCGGACCTGGTCGACGCTTCCGAAGAGGAAGCCGACGAAGAAGTGGCTGATGCCCGTCCGACACGCCGACGTCGACGTCGCCGCCGCCGAGGCTCGGAGGACGAGTCCACCGAAGAAGCCAAGCCTGCCGCCGAACACAGGCCTCGCAAGAAAGTGCGACGCAGTGAAGTTGAGGCCCCGGTCGATGAGGCAATGGACGACGATGTCGACATTGACATGGACGTCGATGCCGACGACGACGAGGATCTTAAAGATCGCCACAAGGGCAAGACCCGCAAGTTTCCCACCTGGGAAGAGGCCGTGGGTGGCATCGTCGACTCCAACATCGCCAATCGCTCCAAACGTCGCGGTGGCGGCAGTGGCGGCGGACGGGGCGGCAATGGCGGTGGTCGTGGCAATGGCGGCGGTCGCGGCAATGGTGGCAGCGGCAGCAGCGGTAGTGGCCCAAGTGACGGCGGCGCAAGTGCGCGTGGCGGTCGCGAAGGTGGTGGTCGCGAAGGCGGTGGCCGCGAAGGTGGTGGTCGCGAAGGCGGTGGCCGCGAAGGTGGCGGCGGTCGACGACGTCGGCGCAGTCGCAGCAACGACTGAGCGGCATGTCCCGCAAATTGCGAGTCGTCGCTCTGGTCGACCCGGAACTGGTCCCGCCCGACACGATCGTCGGGGTCAGCGACGAGGATATGGCCGACTGGAAGATGGAGTACGACGTCCGAGTCACCCTCGAAGATCTCGGACACGAAGTGGTTTGCCTCGGCCTGGAGCACTTGGGGCAGTTGGCCGAGGTGCAGCGAGATTTTCGCCCGCACATCGTCTTCAACATGCTGGAGGAGTTCCACGGGGCCGCCACTTACGAGCCGATGGTGGTCGGCCATCTCGAGCTGCTGCGTCTGCCCTACACCGGCTGCAACCCGCAAGGACTGCTCGTCGCTCACGACAAGGCGCTTGCCAAGCACGTCCTCCGTGGAGCGGGCATCCCCACTCCCCCAAGTCGCGTGTTCGAACGCACAAGCCGCGCGGCGGCGGGGTCCATCAGCGCCAAGTCGCTGAACTTTCCGCTGTTGGTCAAGTCCACCGTCGAGGACGCGTCGCTTGGCATCGCCACGGATTCGGTGGTGCACAGCGAACGCGAGTTGCGGCGCCGAGTGCAGCGAGTGCACGACGACCAGTGCACCGACGCTTTGGTGGAGGAGTTTATCGAAGGGCGCGAGCTCTACGTCGGCACGCTCGGCAATCAGCGCCCGACCGCGTTGCCGGTCTGGGAATTGCGATTCCGCCGCTTGCCGCCCGGGACTCCCAATATCGCCACGGCGGACGTCAAATGGGATGGCGATCTGCAAAAGGAGTGGGGCGTGATGACCGAGCGCGCCAAGTTGCCCGCCGCGTGGGAGCGACGATTGCAGTCGCTGGCGAGACGAGTCCATCGGACACTCGGCATTAGCGGCTACGCGCGGATGGACTTTCGCGTCACTGCCTCCGGCGAACCCTATGTGCTCGAGGCGAATCCGAATCCGAATCTCAGTTACGGCGAAGATTACGCGGAGTCCGCCGATGCCGCAGGGCTCGACTACGAATCGCTGCTGCAGCGGATACTGAACCTCGGCCTTTCATATCCAGCTGCCTGGAAGCGGCAACTTGTCTGAGCGACCAGCGGCCGACGAGCGGCCGACGTGCAGCTGTTGAACGCCAGCGGCCCCTTACTCAGCTTCCTCGTTCTCCGGCTCCGCCGCCGACTCGTTCAGTTCCCGATCGAGCTCGTCTTTTCGTCTCTGAGCATCCTCGAGAAACTCATGGCAAGACTCGGGGCTAGGCCACGCCGAGTCGGGAATGATGGTTGGCGAGTCCCCCAGCCATTGCAGCAACACGTACCCCTCGACACGCTGAAGTCCGCGCAACATTCCCCACGACTTGAACGTCTGCGTCCCGTCGCAGCGCAGCTCGACGCCATCGTCGTGCGTCAACACTTGCCAATGCACTGGCTGAGTCGCATCGGCTGCGCGGAGCATGCGTCGATGCACCACTTCCTCAAACACTCGGATCAGCACCATCGGCAGCATCACGGCGAGCCCGGCGCCGAGCACGGAGCGGCGAGAGGACTTCCAGGCCAAGGCCAACAGCGCCGTGATGGACGCCACCGAGAGGGGCAGCCACCAGGACAGCTGCTGATCTTTTCTCAGCAGCATCAGCTGCCGCACGTATTCCCGGTCGACAACATAGGAGACATGCCCCGGAGACCGACCGTCCCATTCTCGCAGCGGTGGCCGGGAATCGACTGCGTCGCGGGCTTCGCGTGGCTGCTTGGCCGGGTTGGCGGGGATGTCATCGGTTTCCGGCTGCGAGTCCGCCATCGCGCGTCGCGCCAACTCCAGCGCCTCGGCGCGCGTCTTGTCCGTGAAGGCTCGCGGAGGCACGGCGACGGCGCCGCCTTCCCGAAAACGGATCACCAACCAACCCGCTCGATCTGCCACAGCCCCGATCTGGCTCCAGGCATAGCGTTGCCATTCAACGACATTGTCCAGTTCGCAGAACTCCGGCTCGAGGCGAAGCGTCGCCGGCAGACATTGATGCTTGCGAAAGTCAATCCGATGAGCGCGTTGCGCCGACCGGATCGCACTGACCGTCAAGAACAGCAGCGCCGCGGCCACCACCGCCAGCAACACGCGATATCCCGCCCACCAAAGCGCGCCAAGCGACGGCGCCAGCACGAGCGCCGTGAGCATCGCCGCCCAAGGGCGCCGCTTGAGTGCGCGCATCACGCCGGGAAAGTCCTGCTCACACAATTCGTAGCTGATCTCCATACCGTCAACCTAACAGCCTGTTGAAAACACCCACTGGTAAATCGGCGCCACCTTGATCGTGGGAGGATACGCTTTGGCGATTGCCGGATCAGGTGCAGTTCAACTGCATCGCAGTTCGCGTGACACCAATTTGTCACTCGGTGGGAGGGGATTGATAGGGGTTGCCCGTTTCGATGGCCGCTCCCGGAGTGGCAGCCGGCTCGGGCGCCGCCAGTTCAATGGCTCGTACGACAAAGTCGCGGAGCGCATCGTCGCCGCCCGGCGCAAAGGCCCGACGAGGCATCGCACAGATTCCACCTTGCTTGGTGAGCACCACGACGAACCGCTGTGCATCGATGCACGACTTGATCATCGGCCACATCAGAAACGCCTGCATGCCTGCCTGCTGGACCTCGATGCCAGCGTCTCCGTAGCGGACTCGCGTGGCAGACAACAATGCCCGGTCGCCCATGAGTTGTCCATAGGCCCATTGTTGAAGCGGCATGCCGGCCGCCAATCCTGCCACCAGCAACAACGCAGGCACGAACACGTCCCTCACCATTCGCGTCAGCTCTTCAGCAGGCTCAAGCCACATCAACAGCAGCACAATCGAGATCATTAAAAAGACAAACAGCCACGGCGATCTCCGCGGTGCATCCCGCACTTGGAATCCACGGCTAGCGACAATCGCAAACTCCCCCGGCGACAACGCGAACTCAACCTCGCCAGCCACCGGCGACTCGAAGAATTGGCGATCGGGAAGATTGTCGGCGGGCGCCTGCGATGGAGGCCCGACGGGTCCACCGGGCCTCACAAGGGTCGCCTGCGATGGAGGCCCGACGGGTCCACCGGGCCTCACAAGGGTCGCCTGCGATGGAGGCCCGACGGGTCCACCGTGCCCGGTCGATCCATCCCCCCCGTCACGGGCCGCAGCAATTCTCTCTCGCATCTGCTGCTCCAGATGGACGCCCCGTTCGTCCGCCGCAGCTACAACTCGGCGCGGCACCACGACAGCGGCAGCGGGCGTCCCGGCCCGATACAGAATTAGCCAGCCGCGCAGGCTCCTGACTTCGCGGAACCATGACCAATCAATCCGGCTCCGGGTGCTCGCGGACTCGGTCTCCACGTAATCCTCGGTCAGCCGCAGCACGCGCGGATAGCAGTAGTGTTGAAAAAAGCCTTTCGACTGGATGCGAACGGCGATTGCTCCCCACACAAACAGCGCCACGACCGCCACCAAAATGGGGGCGGCGTACTGAGCGCGTTGCGACAGCCATAACAGTGTCACCACCGGCGCCAGCGCGATCCCGAAGTACGCAAGCGTAATGAAACTGCGCCGCAGTCGCAGAGGACGACTGATTCGGTAGACCATCGAGAAGTCGTTTGGCTCTAGCTCGTAGTCGAATTCCATCCCAACCCCGGGAATATTCTCGCGACTTCACTGCGAATTCGCTGCCGGAACGGGCCTGTCCCGACCGCAGGGGATGATCATACACCTCACCGCAGCCCAGTTCGACCGGTCGGGCCTCCATCGCAGGCGCCCCTTGTGAGGCCCGGTGGACCAGCCTCCGTCGCAGGCAACGCTTGTGAGGCGTTTGTCCGCTCGAGACTCCAACGGCGGCCACCCTTTTGAGGTCCGGTTCGATCGGGGAGCGTGGGTCAAGACCGCAGACGGACCGCGATGGCTCGGGCCGCTCGCCAGCGACTTACGAGCTGCTAGTGAACAGAACCCGGCCGATTGTTGGTTGTTTTTCAACACGTTGTTAGACTGGAAAGATCACCATTCCAATTCTCCAGGAACGATTCATGAAACCGGCAGTTCGGAGGCCGTTGAAAAACACCTGTCCCGGCAATCGACACAGCATTCTCCCGCGGAGTGAAGGCCGTTTCGATTGCCAGCTGGGTCTTTTTCAACGGGCAATTGGACAACGATTGTCGATTCCGGCAGCGACGATTCTCGGCTTGCTGGCCCTTGCGTTCGTCAGCGACGCCTGTCTGGCCCAAGCCAAACGGCCGGTCGCGAAAAAGGCTGCTGCGCCGGCCAAGCCAGCCCCCAAAAGCAAGGTGCCCAAAGGCCCCACCAACGTGCCCGAAATGTGGTCCAAGGTGGCCAAGGTCAGTCCCCAAGGCAAAGACGCGGCCAAGGCGGCGGCGGCCCGCATCGACGCGCTCGTTATGGCCAACCTCGCCCAACACGGGATCAACCCGAATCCACCGACCAACGACGCCCAGTTCGTTCGCCGCATCTATCTCGACATCACCGGGACCATACCAACTCCCTACCAGGCACAGAGCTTTCTGGCCTCGACGCGCCCCGACAAGCGTGAGGTGTTGATCGACCATCTGCTCGGCTCGCCGGGATATGTCGGCCACTCGTTCAACCAGTGGGCGAACCTGATGCGGCTCGTTGACCGGCCCTCGAATCGCATCACCGTGGTCGGGTTCCATCAGTGGATCAAGGCGGCAATTCGCGACAACATGCCGTACGACAAGATGGTCTACGAGATGCTGACCGCCGAAGGCCACTTGTGGGACAATCCCGCAACCGGGTACTTCATGCGCGACCCGAACATGCCGCTCGACACCATCAACAACACGGTCCGCATCTTCCTCGGCACTCGCATTGGCTGCGCACAATGCCACGATCATCCGTTCGATCGCTGGACTCAGCGCGAGTTCTACCAGATGGCCGCGTTCACCTTCGGCGTCAACAACCGTTTGGCCGCCAAAGAAATGGGTGGCAACCCGGTGACCCGCTTGCGTGAAGAACTGAAACGCATCGACCCGGCCCATCGGGGCGGCGGCTCGTTCCTGCGAGTGATCCAGGCCAATCAAGAACACATCAGCGACGCCAACCGCGCCTTGAAGCTGCCGCACGACTATCAGTACGCCGACGGCAAGCCCGGCGAGGTCGTCAAAGCCAAGGTGCTGTTCGGTACGGAGCCGCCCACGAACGGCACGCCTCGCCAGCAGTTCGCCACCTGGATGACCTCCAAGGACAACCCTCGCTTCGCCATGTCAATGGCCAATCGGCTCTGGGATCGCTGCCTGGGCGCGGGGCTGATCGAGCCGATCGACGACATCCAGGACGAAAGCGAAATCGAGAACGAAGAGCTGCTGAAGTTCCTCACCAGTCACTTCGTCGAGAATCAGTTCAACATCAAGGAGCAGCTGCGAGCCATCTACTACAGCCAGACCTATCAACGACAGGCCGGCTTTCGCAGCGCCGATGGCGGCGAGCTCTATCACTTTCAGGGCCCGTTGCTGCGTCGAATGTCCGCCGAACAGTTGTGGGACTCGCTGCTGACAATGGCCGTCTACAACCCGGACGGACTCGAGCGCCTGCCGCTGCAGGGCAACAGTGAGCTGAAGGTCGACCTGAAGTCGGTCAGCGCACAGACGGTGCTCAACAAGGCGAAACTGCTTGACGAAAAGTACGGCATTGCCGCTTTGCAAAAGGCCGACCGCACGCACGCCTACCAGGGGATGACTTTGGCGCGAGCGTCCGAATTGCCGATTCCTCTGCCGGCCAATCACTTCCTGCGACAGTTCGGCCAAAGCGACCGCGAGCTGATCGGAGGTGACCATACCGACGGATCCGTCACCCAGATTCTTACGATGTTCAACGGGCCGATCACGCATATGATGCTCGAGGAGGGCTCGGTCATCTATGACAACGTCGTGGCCCAAACCGGGCTCAAACAGCGGATCGACTTGATCTTCATGAGCATCCTCAGCCGCATGCCGACTCGCGACGACTACGCGACGGCCCGCGCGGAGATCGCGGAGTTCGGCAACGCCGGGTACGGCAATGTCATTTGGGCGTTGATCAACACGAAGGAATTCTTGTTCGTGCAGTAGGCGCCATCGCCCGCCCCGACCAATCAAACCATCCCCGGGCATCCCGGCGACCGCTCGGCCGCCGCAGTTCCCGGTTCCAAGGAGCCTCATTGTGCAGCACCTTCCCTGGCAGAAACTGGACGTCCCCACTCGCCGGCATTTTCTGACCCGCGCCGCTCAGGCGGCCCTGGGCGTGTCCTTTCTCCCCATGACTTCTCCGCTCGCCCAAGGCGCGTCGGGCCCCGGCAAAGCCAAACGCGTGGTCTACCTGTTCCTGGAGGGAGCGGCGAGCCACATGGACACGTTCGACCCCAAGCCGGGCGCCGCGGAGCAAGGCGGCACGAAGGCGATCGGCACCAAGATCTCCGGCGTGCAATTCGGCGAGCACATTCCGCTGCTGGCCGCGTCCGCCGACAAGCTGGCGGTGGTCCGCTCGATGGCAACCGCCACCGCCGCCCACGACCAAGCTCGCTACCTGATGCGAACCAGCTACAAGATGATCGCAACCACGCGGCATCCCTCCATGGGCGCGTGGCTGCAACACTTCCGGGGACGCAGCAATAAGGAGTTGCCCGGCGCCGTGGTCGTCGGCAACAGCAGCCGGCATCCGGGAGCGGGCTATCTGAACGCCGCCATGGCGCCCGCGCCGGTGCCGACAGCCTCCCGCGGTCTGGAGAACACCAAGCCGCCCAAGTATCTGACCGACGACCAGTTCGACAAGCGCATGCGGCTCTCGTCGCGATTTGACCAGGCATTCCTGCGTCACTACCAGGACAGCGGCGTGCAGTCGTATCTCGACTTCTACTCCGAAGCCGTTTCGCTGCTGAAGAGCTCGGACCTCGACGCGTTCGACATCAACAAGGAAGACGCCAAGGTCAAAGAGCGTTACGGCGCCACGCCATTGGGACAGGGGTGCCTGTTGGCTCGCCGGCTTTTGGAGGTGGGCATCAACTTCGTCGAAGTGGTGTCGGGCGGCTGGGACCTGCATCGCGACATCTTCACCACCATGCCGAACAAGGGCGGCGAATTGGACCAGGCGATGACCGCGTTGCTCGAGGATCTTGAGCAGAAGGGCATGCTCGAAGACACGCTGGTTGTTCTGACCACCGAGTTCGGACGCACGCCCAAGATCAATCAGAACTCCGGCCGCGACCACCATCCCAGCGCATTCAGCTCGGTGCTCGCCGGCGGAGGCATCGCAGGCGGACAGGTTTACGGCAAGACCGACAAGTCCGCCATCGCTGTCGACGAAAACCCCGTGGCGCCCGAGGACCTGAACGCCACGATCGCCCAAGCACTGAACCTGCCGCTGAAGCAGGAAGTGATCTCGCCCGTCGGACGGCCGTTCAAGGTTGCCCATGACGGCACACCCCTGCCGCTCTTTTAACGCAAATGCGCCATGATCGTGGTGCAAGATGCCAGCCTGCAACCTGCGTTCAAGACCACAACATTCACAGGCTGGCAGCCTGTGCCACGGACTCGGCCGGCACTTTGGGGTTGCGCAGTTCTGCACGGGCGAGGGCGCCCATGCTACGCGCGAAATTTTCGTAGTGCAGCATTCAAGACCACAGCATTCACAGGCTGGCAGCCTGTGCCACGGGTTGCGCATTCCTACACGGGCACCGATCCTTGCGCAGTCCGGCCCGCACGATTGGATGTTTCTTCGGCACGCTGGTAGGCTAAAGGATTAAAACCTGCCTCATCCCTTGCCACCTGCCCACATCGTGTCTCATATTCTCCGCCGCTGCTTCCAAGCCTTTTCAACCGCACTGACCTGGCTCGTCGTGTTCGCCGCGTGCTGCGGCGTAACGCGTGCCGAGTCGCTGCAGTTCAATCGCGACATACGCCCGATTCTTGCCGAGCACTGTTTCGCTTGTCACGGCCCCGACAGCGCTGCGCGCAAGGGCGACCTGCGGCTCGATCGCCGTGAGGACGCGGTGCAGTCGGGCGTGTTTTCACTCGATCACTTGGCCGACAGCGAGCTGCTCCAACGCATCGAGTCGACCGGCGACGAAGTGATGCCGCCTCGCGAGTCACAGAAGCCGTTGTCAGCCGAGCAAAAACAGTTGCTGCGACGCTGGCTCGAGGCGGGCGCCCCCTACGAGGCCCATTGGTCGTTCCTGCCGCCTCGCCAGCCCGAGCTGCCGACCGTCCAAAAGAACCAATTGCCTGCCGGGCCCATCGATCGTTTTGTGCTGGCCCAACTCGAGCAACGAAAAAGGTCGCCCGCGCCCGCCGCCGATCGGCACACGCTGATTCGGAGACTAACGTTGGATCTCACCGGCCTGCCGCCAACACCGGAAGAGGTCGAGCGGTTTCTCGCCGACACCTCTCCCAACGCCTACGAGCGAGTGGTCGACCGGTTGCTCGAGTCGCCGCAGTATGGCGAACACATGGCGCGACATTGGCTCGACGCCGCGCGTTACGCCGACACCAACGGCTACCAATACGATCTGGAACGCGATCAATGGGTATGGCGTGATTGGGTCATCCATGCGTTCAATTCGAACATGCCCTACGATCAGTTCACGGTGGAGCAGCTCGCCGGCGACCTGCTTCCCGATGCGACTCCGCTGCAACGCCTGGCCACGGGCTTTCATCGCAATCACCCGATCACGATCGAGGGCGGGGTGATCGATGAAGAGTACCGCACCGAGTATGTCGTGGATCGCGTCGTGACCACGTCCACCGTCTGGCTCGGACTCACCATGACCTGTGGGCGATGCCACGATCACAAGTACGATCCGATCTCGCAGCGCGAGTTCTACCGCTTCTTCGCGTTCTTCAACAACATCGACGAGAAAGGGCACAACGGCTTCAACCCGAAGCTCAAGGTTGAGTCGCCATTAAGACAACACGAGTTGGCTGCGGCCGAGGAGGCGTTGGCCGAGTGCCGTCGCCGGCTTGAGCAGGTCATCGAAAGCGAACGGAAGACCACTGGATCGCCAACTCCGGGACTGCCGCTAGCGCAGTTCGCCCAGTGGGAGCAGGCAGCCAAGGACGACCTTCAACGCGACTGGCAGCTTCCCGAACCCAAACGCCTCGGCTCGCGCGGCGGCGCCGAGCTGACGCGACAACCCGACGGCAGCGTGTTGGCCACCGGCCCCAATCCAGCCACGGACACCTACGAAGTCATCTTGCCGCTGGAGGGACTCAAGCAACTCTCGGCCGTGCGACTCGAGGCCTTGGTCGACTCGTCCACGGTCAACGGCGCTCCGGGACGCGGCACCAACGGAAACTTTGTGCTCAGCGAATTCGAGCTCGCCGCAGGCGCCACTGAGCAGGGCGATTTTCAGCCCCTGGAGTTGGCCCGCGCCGAAGCGGATTATTCGCAGCGAGACTTTGGCGTCGAACTGGCGATCGACGGCAAGATCGACCGCAAGGGCTGGGCCATCGACGGCAACACGCGAGTGAAAAGCTGCACGGCAGTCTTTCACCTCAAGGCGCCGCTGTCGATTGCTGCAGCAGCCGGCGATTCCGCTGGCGAGACGGCAGACAAGTCCGCTGCGCCACCCGCGCGTTTCCTGCGCGTGAAGATGAGTCACAACTACGGCCTGCAGCACCAGATCGCCCGATTTCGACTCAGCCTCTACGGCGGCGCCGAGGCCCCGACCGCGGCGCTAGCATCCGTGCTGCAGTCTCCCGCCGAGCAGCGTTCCGAAGAGGACACCCGACAGCTCGAGCAGTGGTTGCTGACACGCTACGGCTCGCCCCAAGTGCGAGCCGCCGCCGCTGCACTGCAAGCTGCCCAACAGCGTTTGCAGCAAACGGGGCAAGCGGTGCCCGACACGATGGTGATGCGAGAGCGTTCCACTCCGCGCACGACGCACGTGCTGCGACGCGGCGAATACGACAAGCCGGGTGAGGAAGTCCAGGCCGGCACGCCCGAGGCGCTGCCCCCCATGCCCGCCGACGCGACGGCCAATCGGCTTGGCCTCGCCCGCTGGCTTGTGATGTCCGATCATCCGTTGACGGCGCGAGTGGCCGTGAATCGACTCTGGCAGCAGTTGTTCGGCGTCGGGCTGGTGAAGACGGCAAACGACTTTGGCACTCAGGGAGAGTGGCCGTCGCACCCCGAGCTGCTTGACTGGCTCGCCGTGGACTTCGTGGAGAGCGGCTGGAACGTCAAGGCGATGCTCAAGCAGATCGTCATGTCCGCGACCTATCGCCAATCGTCCGTGGCCGACCCGGAGCTGCTGGCCGCCGACCCGGAGAACCGACTGCTGGCGCGAGGGCCGCGGCGCAGGCTGGACGCCGAGGTGATTCGCGACAGCGCCTTGCTCGCGTCTGGGCTGCTCAGCGATCGGATCGGCGGTCCCAGTGTCTTTCCGTATCATCCGGCCGGGCTATGGCAAGAGATCAACAATCGCCCCGGCTATTCGCGAACCTATCAGCAAGACCACGGCGAAGCGCTGCATCGCCGCAGTCTCTACACGTTCTGGAAACGGACGGTGCCCCCGCCATCGCTGGCCGCGTTCGATGCGCCGGAACGAGAGTTTTGCATTGTGCAGCGATCACGCACCAACACGCCGCTGCAAGCGCTGGTGCTGCTGCACGATCCGCAATATGTCGAAGCCGCGAGGCACTTGGCCGCTCGCGTCCTCCGCGCCGATTTGGCAAGCGACGTGGAGCGTATCCGCTTTGCATTCGGCCTCAGCCTTGCTCGACCGCCATCGGAACGCGAGGCCGCCATGGTGCTTGAGTTGCTCCAGGAACGGCGCCGGCAGTACGCGGGGTCGCCCGATTCGGCACAACGCGTGTTGGCTGTCGGCGAGCGTCCCAGCGCGCCGCTGCCGCCCGCCGAGCACGCGGCCTGGACGGCGGTTGCTCGCGTGTTGCTCAATCTCAGCGAATTCATCACTCAGTCGTAAGCACGCCATGCACGCCATGTTCCCACTTCACATCACTCGGCGACACTTCTTCGGTCGTGGCGCCACCGGCATCGGCGCCATGGCGCTGGGCACATTGCTCGCGAGCGAGGCCGGCGCCGACGCGCCCAATCTTGCGGCGCACAATGGGCCCGGCTATGGGCCGGGTCAGCCCGGCGCACCGCACTTTCCTGCCCGCGCCAAGCGAGTCATCTATCTCTGCCAGTCCGGCGCACCATCGCAAGTCGACACGTTCGACTACAAGCCGACGCTCGAAAAGCTGGATGGACAACCGCTTCCCGACTCCGTCCGCGATGGACAGCGATTGACGGGCATGACATCGGGCCAAAAGGAGTTTCCCGTCGCCAAGTCGTTCGTGCCATTTCGTCAGCATGGACAATCGGGGCAGTGGATCAGCGACCTGCTGCCGCACCACGCCAAGATCGCCGATCACATCTGCATCGTTCGCTCGATGTACACCGAGGCAATCAACCACGACCCGGCGATTACTTTCTTTCAGACCGGGCACCAGCAGCCGGGACGCCCCAGTCTCGGCGCCTGGGTCAGCTACGGGCTGGGCAGCGAGAGCGCCGACTTCCCGGCCTTCATTGTGCTGCTGGACCACAACACGGACGCGCAAGCACAGCCGCTGTACGCCCGACTTTGGGGCAGCGCGTTTCTGCCCTCGAATCACCAAGGCGTCAAGCTGCGGTCCAGCGGCGACCCGGTGCTCTATCTGAACGATCCGACCGGCGCGGACCAGCGCGACCGCCGCCAGTTGCTCGACAACATCTCCGCCTTAAACCGCTTGCGGCTCGAGGAGACCGGCGATCCGGAGATCAGCACTCGCGTCTCCGCCTATGAGATGGCCTTCCGCATGCAGACCTCCGTGCCCGCGCTGACGGATATCTCGGACGAGCCGCAGAGCACGTTCGACCTGTACGGTGACGACGCCAAGACTCCTGGCACGCATGCGGCGAACTGCCTGTTGGCCCGGCGGCTCGCCGAGCGCGGCGTGCGATTCATCCAGATCTACCACCGCGGCTGGGACCACCACGGCGGTCTGCCCCAACGCCATCCCAAGATCGCCCGAGAGGTGGATCAGGGCTCCGCGGCGTTGGTGCTCGATCTGCAACGCCGCGGCATGCTTGACGACACGCTGGTGATTTGGGGAGGCGAGTTCGGCCGCACCGTGTATCGGCAAGGCGGCAATGCGACGAGCTACGGCCGCGACCACCACCCGCGTTGCTTTTCGATCTGGCTGGCGGGCGGTGGCGTCAAGTCCGGCATCAGCTATGGCGAAACGGACGACTGGTGCTACAACATTGTCGATCGGGACCGCTACGGCGTCCACGTTCACGACTTGAACGCCACGATCCTCCACCTGCTCGGACTGGATCATCAGCGACTTCGTTTCAAGCACCAAGGTCTCGACTTCCGGCTGACCGGCGTCGAGGACCATCAGCCGGTGCAGGACATCATCGCATAGACCGAGGCAACGGATTTGCCCTTTTGCGGAGCTGCTCATGCCACGTCCAACCAGCGGGCCCATGGCCCGAATTGTCGTGTGGTTTGTTGTCTATGCGGCGTTGTTCCTGCCATCACCAACGGACCTTGCCGCGCAGCGCTGGGTGCTCGTCGCGCCGCCGCAATTTCAAAAGCCTGCTCAGCCGCTGGTCGACCGGCGGCGGGAGCAAGGGCATGAGGTAGTGCAGATCTCGGTGGCGGACGGCAGCACGTTTGCCGACGTTCAACGGCGGATTCTGGACGCCACGAGCGACGGTGGACAGGTGTTGTTGCTCGGCGCTTGGTCCCAAGGCGCAGGGCACATTCCCTCGGGCGTCGGTGCCGAAGGTCGCATGCAAGGCGAGCCCACCGACTTCGCTTTTTTGCGCGGCCTGCCGCTTGACGGCAAGCGGTTGCTTGGCCGGCTTCCCGCTCGGACGCCCGATGAGGCGCGGGCGATGGTGGACAAGATCCTCCGCTGCGAAGATCGGCCACCCGGCGACGGCGCCAATCGACTGGCGTTGTTCATCGGGCACCCCGGCGGCGCCAACTACCTGGAGCAACAGGTCGGCGAGTCGATCGTGCAGCACATCGGCAATCAAAAGCTCCGCGAGCTGCATCCGATCTGGAGCGCCCAGTGCCTGGCCGACATGCGCAGCTCGCCGCTCGCGACGCCCCAGTTCGGCGCCAGGCTAAGACACGAACTGCAACAGCCGCATCTGTTTTCCATGTTCTTTGGGCACTCGATGGCCGCGGGCATCGGCGCCTCCGACCAACGGGTGACGCGAGAACAGTTCGGGCAACTGGACCAACAGGCCGGGCCAGCGGTGATGTTCACCTGCGGCTGCTACAGCTGCCAGCTGGCCGCGGATGATTCGGGTTACGCGCTATCGGCGATCCGTGGCCCGCGCGGGCCGGCCGCCGTGATCGGAGCGCACGGGGAGAGCTACGCGGTTGCGGGACGACTGGCGATGGACGGCTTGAATCGCCACTTCTCGTCGGCGGCGCCGCCGCGAGAACTCGGCGCTTATTTTCTGGCGGTCCAAAAGGGCATCGCGAGCGGACCGATCAGCAATCTGACCTTCTTCTTATTCGACCAGGGCGATGGCAGCCGCGGACAGACATCGCTGGCAGAGCAGCGCAAAGAGCATCTGGAGATGTGGACACTGCTCGGCGACCCCGCGATGCGATTGCCTCTGACCCCAGCGCGATTAAAGGTTAGCGCTATGCGGGACGGCGATCGGTTGCGAGTCAGCGTGGCCCCCGGTGATGAGACGGCATCCCTGTGGTCCTCGGGCGCGACAGTCAACGTGGTGCTTGAGTGCCGCGATCCGGAGGGCAAGGAAGACGCTCGCTTCGGCGCGGTGCTCGGGCGAGGCAAGGCGGAGATCCGCGATCAAACGGCCGAGCTGACGTTGCAGTTGCCCGCCACCGCGCCGCGAGCGATGTGTGTCCGCGCGTGGCTGCAGGGCAGGGGAGAGGCCGCCGTAGGAGCGGTGCAAATCACAGCAAATCCATAATGGAAGCGTTTTACTTCAGGCGATCCCCATACGTTAGTGTGCGTAACAGCCCCTGGCTGGGGCGACAGACGTGAGCTCTCGGCGAAAGCGGACGCACTTCAACGATCGTTCAGATACGACTTCAGATAGTCGGCGGCGACAAGACAGCTGAGCGAGACGATCATTGTTCCCAAAGCCAGAGCGGTCAACATCGTGCCAAAATTGAAAACGATGTCAAACTGAAATCCCACCACATTCAACGCGCGAGCGCACTGGTACCCGTAATACAGGAAGGCCAATGTCCCGAGCGCCAGCGTCGCGTATCCAAGCGGCGGGAAGAACTTGATCCCGTTCACGATCCACTTGTAGCTCCGACGACGACTGGACGCCCCCGAGCTGGCGCCAATGCCGCTCGGAGATTGAGTCGCCGGCATCATCGCCGCTGGCGACGAGTAAGGATTGGCTTGTTGTGGTTGCAAGACCTGCTGAGGCTGCGGCGCCTGCATCTGCTGTGGCGCCTGCATCTGTTGCGGAGCCTGCATCTGTTGCGGCGCCTGGGTTTGTATCGGCTGCAGCTGTTGCGGACTCGGCGTGGCCGGCGCGCTCGGCCGCGCTGCGCCGCGACGACCATCTCCCGTGTTAATGCCCGGAAAGCCCGCTGCCTGCTCCGCTGGCTGAGCCGCCGGTTGCGCCGCGGGTTGGGGCACGACGAACGGGCTTTGACATTGCGGGCACTTGGCATTCTTGCCCGCGTACTCGTCGCTCACATTAAGCGTCGCCTTGCAGCCGGGACAGGGGAAGGAAATCGTCATCGAGCTCACCATGGCGACAATCAACGGGCAGGCAGCATCGCTTCTGAATCAGCGACGCCGGATCGTCTTCCCAGCGACAGATCCTTGTCCCAGTATAACCCGCCTCACTCGTCCCGCTCAGCTGTCCCTCGCCCGACACCCCGGCAACGGAAAACTCGGCCCCACCCGAACGATTTGACCGGCACAACCACGCCAGACGGCCCCGACAAGGTCGCCACTTCGCTGGAAAGGTAACCCGAAGCGTCAGCGAGGGATCGAACCGCCCAATCCCCCAATCGCAGAGAATGCCATGATGCTTTCTTTGCATGGTGGCGACTTTGCGTAAGTAGTTTCCTTGCCTGGGCCGGCCCAGCGATGAATGGGAATGGCTCACGCAAAGTCGCGAAGACGCAAAGAAAGGGAACGAAAGACTTAAAATACACCTGGCCCAACGGCTGAGGCATTGTCGCTCCGGCGCCTCGTCAGAACGCTTGCTACGAGGCGCGGGCGGCGGCGTCGAGGTCCTCGGCGAGGCGATAGAGCTGCTCGCGAGTCAGGTCCATGGCTTCGCTGGAGCGAGGCGCGGTGTCGGGCTTGCAGTAGCGGTTCAGCTTGAGCTCGCCCGGCTGCCCGTTCAATTCGTAGTAGTGCCTGCCGGCGTCGTCGACCGAAGGCTGCTCGCTGCGCGCGCGAGTCACGCCGGACTGGGCATCGGACTCGAGCACGCGCAATGGCTCGAGCAGATACTTCACGCGGTCGCCGACTTGCTCGCAAGCGCGGCGGGCGCCTGCGGCGTCCAGGCCGGATCGCTTGACCTGAATTTCGTCCACGGAGACGCCGATCGGCCCAACGGCGCTGACGCGCACGCGCACCTCTCCGTCGCCGCTGCGGGCGACGATGTCGCCGCCGCCGGCACTGCCTGCCGCCACCCGACGCCCCAGATCCGCCTCAATCTCCTTGCGAATGCTCATCGCTTAGTCCTCCGCGATCTCCGCCGCACTGGCCCCTGATAGCTTGTCCATCCGCAGCCGCCGACCGTTGTACGACAACACCACCGCCTCGTCCGCAAAGCTGGTCTCGATGTGCACCGGGCGTTGCCAAAGCCGATGCAGCGCCTTGAGCGTGTCCTCGGCGTAATCGCGTTTCAACTCCACGCCGTTGAAGTGATGCTGCAAATACAACTCGCCGCGGTTGCGATAGTTGCCGTCGATCACGTCGATCAGCGGCCGTCCCATGTTGGTCAAATTGAACAGCAGCTGCTGCTTCACCTGTTCGAACTTCCGTGATTCGATCTCGTAATAGTCAAAATCGCGGTTGTAGCCGAACTGAAACAGTTTGTGCTGCTGACAGAATTCGAGCGTCAGAAACTCGTCGATAAAGGTCAAGTCGTTGTGGATGCGGCGGACCTCGAAGATTTTGTCGCGTCCCTCCCCCGCCCGCGTGTTCCAGCGGCGTCGAGTCTCCCAATCGTCACAACGCTCGAACTCCTCGCCATGGCAGCCGCGGTTCCAGCGGTCCTCGATGTCGCGGAATAGCTCGACCCCCAGCTTGTACGGATTGAGCCGCGTGGCGGAGCCGGCGAGCGTGCCCGAGCAATGGTCCGCGTAGCAGATCAGGTCGCCCGGCTCCATGCCATGGCGAGTCATGATGGTGGAGTGCCAGTAAGTGGCCCAGCCCTCATTCATGATCTTGGTCTGCCCTTGAGGCGCGAAGTAGTAGGCCTCGTCGCGAACAATCGACAGCACGTCGCGCTGCCAGGCGCCGAGCGGAGCGTTCTCCAGGACGAACAACATCACGTCCCGCATCGGCCGCTCGGGGAACACCCGCTGCAACTCGGGCGGCGCAGCCGCGCTGCCGGTGGCGCGGGGATTGATGTACTCGTCCATGTAGGACTTCGCCTTGAAGCGAGGCCGTGACGGCGTCTCCACCGGCTCGTCGTCCACCACGTCGCGGAACTCGTACCGAGCCGGCTCGTCACGACGCTTGATGAACGGCGAGTGGATGTCGATCAGATCCTCAATGCTCAGGCATGCGTCGATAAAATCCTCGACAACGCCGATGCCGAACCGGTCCATGTAGCGGCGAATGCGATTGCCATGGTTGGCCATCTCGTCGATCATGTGACGATTGGTCTGGCTGAACCAGGCGTTGTTCTTAAAGAAGTCGCAGTGCCCGCAAACGTGGGCCATCACCAGCTTGTGGTCGGTCAGGGCGTTGCTGGACAACAAGTAGGCGTAGCAGGGATCGTTGTTGATCACGAGCTCGTAAATCTTCTGCAAGCCGTACGAGTAGCCCTTGGCCAGCCGCTCATACTCCATCCCCCAGCGCCAATGGGGATAGCGAGTCGGAAAGCCTCCGCACGCGGCGATGGCGTGCAGTTGGTCGGGGTCGACCAGCTCGTAGAGAATCGGGAAGCAGTCCAGCCCATACTGCCGCGCATAGCCCTCCATCTGCTGCTGGATCGCAGCCAAGTTTTCGGGCAGCTTCCGCAATTCGGCAGCGGTCATGTCAGATTGCTCCCGCAGTCGTTGGACTCAACGCTCTCAACGCCCTCGGGCATAGGAGTCACGTCGAAGCGGCTGTCGTCGAGGCCCTGAATTACATCCCACATCCGCGGCAACTCGAGGCACAGTCGGCGCCGCGCCTCGCGAAGCGCATCGGCTCGGTCGCAACCGCGAACCAACAGCTGCTCGTGTCCCACGCGGACTCGGAATGCCAGCAAGCGTTCGGTTCGGGCCTCCATCGCAGGCGACCCTTGTGAGGCCCTGTCGGACGGGTCGTGGCCGGACAGGCCTGATTGTGGTTGAGTCGTCATTTGCCTCTCCCCAAAAACTTGCGGATCGAATCGTAAATGTCGTCCGAATCCTGAATCTCGGACAGCACCAGGGTGTCGTGATCCCGCCCGTAATGCTGACTCAAGACGTTGACGTACTCTCCGCTGCCATAGGGGCTCTCCACCTGTCCGTAGCAGAACAGGTTGCACTTGGGCAGCAAGCCATCGAGCATGCGGAGGGCCAGCGCGCTGTCCTCGCCCCAGTTGTCGCCATCGGAGAATTGGAAGCAGTAGATGTTCCAGTTCGCCGGGTCGAATTGTCGCTCCACCAGATCGCAGGCCACTCGGTAGGCGGAGCTGATTCGCGTGCCGCCGCTCTCGCGAGTGCGGTAGAAGGTCTCCTCGTCGACCTCCCGGGCCGCCGCGTCGTGGATCACGTACCGCCGCTCGAGTCCGTCGTACTGGCTGCGCAGCCACGTGTCGATCCAGAACGCCTCGGTGCGGACAATCCGTTTCTGCTCGTCGGTCATCGAGCCGGAGACGTCCATCATGTAGAGGATCACCGCGTTGGCGCGCGGCTCGGGGATCGTCTTCCAAGCGCGATATCGGCGATCCTCCTTGATCGGAGTGACCTTGTCGGGCTCATAGCTGCCGCTGGCGATCTGGCGCCGCAGGGCCTGCACGTAGGTGCGTTTAAAGTGGCGCAGCGACTCGGGTCCGACGCGTCGAATGCTGTTGTAGCGATCCTTCTCGCGCTCGATGTTCGCCTCGCCTTTCGGCTGGATACGCGGCAGCTCCAGTTCCTCGCCGAGCATCACGGCCAACTCGTCCAGCGAGATGTCGACCTCCAGCAGGTGCCGGCCGGGCTCGCCGCCGGCGGCGCCGGGCTGATCCGACTCGCCCGGCGCAATCGGCGTGCCGGGCTCGCCCTCGCCCTGGCCCACTCCGCCCCGGCCATTGTTCCCGTAGACGAAGTGAGGAACATCCAGCTGAGGCACGGGGATGCTGACCAGGTCCTTGCCTTTGCGGCCGATCATCTCGCCCTGATTGACGTACTTCCGCAGGTCGCGACGAATCCGGCCGCGAACAATCTCGCGAAAGCGGGCGCGGTCCCTGTCGATCTTCATGCTCATGCGTCAGTCCTGCTTCACGTCGCCGCGGGCGAAGATGCTGGCCACGTAGTTCAAGACATCGGTGGCGCTCTCGTCGTCGTATCCGTAATCCCGAATCATGCGGCTCTTGACCACGTCGATCTTGGCCTGCGTCTCCTGATCGACCACGTTCGACACGAGGCTCGTCAGCTTGATCGAGTCCTTCTGGTCCTCGAACAGTTTCAGCTGCAGCGCCTTGTAGAGCCGGTCGTTGGTCTTGTAATCGAACGTCTTGCCGTCAATCGACAGGGCGCCGATGTAGTTCATGATCTCGCGGCGGAAGTCGTCCTTGCGGCTGTCGGCAATGTCGATCTTCTCTTCGATCGACCGCATCAGCCGCTCGTCCGGCTCCTCGTACTCGCCGGTGAACTTGTTCTTCACGCGCTCGCGCTGCGTGTAGGCTTTGACGTTGTCGATGTAGTTGCCGCAGAGCCGCTTCAGCGCGTCCTCGTCAGCGGCAATCGCCCGTTGCACCTCGTTCTTGACGATGTTCTCGTACTCTTCCTTGACGACCGCCAGCAGCTCGCGATAGCGAGTCCGCGTCTCGTCGCTGTTGATCAGCGAGTGGTGCTTCAGGCCCGACTCGAGCTCATGCAGCACCATGAACGGGTTGATCGAGCGAGCGTCGGGATGCGAGACCAAGGCGTTGGAGATCTTGTCCTGGACATACCGCGGCGAGATGCCGTGCATGCCCTCGCTGACCGCCTCCTCCTTCAGCTCCTTGATGTTCTCCTCGGTAAAGTTGGGCAGGGTCTTGCCGTCGTAGAGCTTGAGCTTTTGGAGCAGGGTGAGCCCGGCGTGATTGGGATCCTCCAACCGGGTCAGCACGGCCCACATCGCGGCGAGCTCAATGGTGTGCGGCGCGATATGCTTGCCCTTGACGCGTTTGTCGTTGTAGTCCTTCTCGTAGATCCGGACCTCGTCGGACAGCTTGGTGACATAGGGCACGTCGATCTTGACCGTGCGGTCGCGGAGCGCCTCCATGAACTCGTTGCTTTGCAGCCGGCGGTACTCGGGCTCGTTGGTGTGCCCGATGATCACCTCGTCAATCTCCGTCTGCGGGAACTTCTTCGGCTTGACGCGATGCTCCTGGCTGGCGCCGAGCAAATCGTAGAGAAAGGCGACGTCCAGCTTCAGCACCTCGATGAACTCAATCATGCCGCGATTGGCGACGTTGAACTCGCCGTCGAAGTTGAACGCCCGCGGATCGCTGTCGGTTCCGTACTCGGCGATCTTGCGGTAGTTGATGTCCCCGGTCAGCTCGGTCGAGTCCTGGTTCTTCTCGTCCTTCGGCTGGAAGGTGCCGATGCCGACGCGATCGCGTTCCGAGAGCACCACGCGGCGAACTCGGATCTCCTCAATCACCCGAGTCCAATCGCCGTCGTGCCTGCCGAGCCGTTGGGTGTACATGAAGCGGCAGTAGGGGCACATCTCGCCCTGGATGCGGATCGGGAAGTCGTCGGCGCCGGCGTTCAAACGGCCTTCGACCTCGCGGCGAAACCGCTCGGGGATCACATGCAGCGGCTCCTCGTGCATCGGGCACCAGAGCATG
The DNA here is from genome assembly GCA_020426845.1 of Planctomycetales bacterium. GTDB lineage: Bacteria > Planctomycetota > Planctomycetia > Pirellulales > Pirellulaceae > JAGQPF01. The sequence goes on along the minus strand of JAGQPF010000651.1, from coordinate 2,433 downwards.
GTGCCGTCGTCGTCGCGCCAGCCCAGCGTGTAGAGCGCGCCTTCGTCGGACTCGGAGTAGCGTTCGAGCCCCTTCTTCAGCAGTCGGGCGATGGTGCTCTTGCTGGAGCCGACCGGGCCGTGAAGCAGCAGCACGCGCTTCTCGATGCCGTAGCCGTGCGCCGCGCTCTTGAGGGCGTTGACCAACGCGGCCAGCGAGCCCTCGAGGCCGAAGATCGCGTCCTTGCCGCCGTCGATCGGGTCGGAGAAAAAGCGGTAGGTCGTTTTGCGATCTCCCCGCGGCGTTTCGGTGACGTCCACACCGTGGGACAGCACCATGTCGTACATCCGCTGGAAGGCGTTGCGAGTGACGCGAGGCGTTTCGCGAACGAGATCGAGATACTCGGCGAACGAACCTTCCCAGTTCTTGCGCCGAAACTGAGCCACATCCTGGCTCTCTGCGACAAAGCGAATTATGTCAGCTCCACTCATCGAACCTCTCCCAACAGCGGTTCGACTCGGTTCAACTCCCGCTCTTCAGCGCGTGAGCCCGCAGGCAAGTCGGTGAGCCGCGCGGTTGCCCGCAGGGCTCGGTGTTCGTCTGATCGCTCCGCGCGCCGAACCCAATTTGGGGTCGAATCGGGTCAAGTGCGCCGTCCTAGATGAAGTGCGGCCCCGGCCGGCGAAGGCGTCGCCGCACCGACGCGAGTCCACACGAAAATCGTGGCCTCCTCATCCTCCTGAGCCGATCGCTTCTCAACATCTCGAGCCGCATGCGCGCAGCGCGCTCCCGGGTCCAGCAAGGCTCCACGCGCGCGGAGACTTTGGTCCTGTCAGGGCGATACGACGCTGCCCACGTCAAGCTGGCGGCTCAAACGAGAAGTCGCCAGTCGGCGAGCGCGGCTGCGGGGTCCAAAGCGAGGAGCTCGAGGCAATCGAGCGCGTCACGAGCGAGGATCGATCGTCGATCGTTGCAGCATTGGCTGAAAACCAAGGCTCTCGGATCGGAAGGATCAAACTTGCCATCTGGGAGCGGGACGTTCCCGCAATTTGGTGGGCAAGTTCCCAACGCAGCCGCCGGCGCGAAGAGGTTGGAAAAGATCGTTGGCCGTGCGAAGTTGCGGCCCGACCATCCGACGGCTCCAGAGCAGACCTGGTCCGCGGACCGCCGTGGGGGCAATTGCGCCCGGCAGTCATCCCGTCGCATCAAGCAAGGTGCCGACTCCCCGCTTACCATGGCCGGGAATCGGGCGGCAAACTCAGCAGGCTGCAGCGACGCGATTGACGCGTGGCAGCAGCGGTGTTGCAAGAGTCTCCGTTCCAATAATCAAGACTAATTCGCGTTCGGGATTTCGTCCACCCGAAATCGTATCCATCGATCGCAATCCAGGCGCGTGAAACGCGTCAAAAAACCGCTGCAGAGGCACATTGCATGCCGTTGGACACTTAGCGTCCAGAGCGGAAGGAAATCTATCCGCCGCTGCGACGCCCGTTGAGATTCATTCGGCTAATTGCGATTTTACGCTCTCCACCAAGCGATCCATCGTGAAGGGCTTGCGAATGTAGTCATCCACTCCCAGATGTTCGGCATACGCCTTGTGCCGAGCCCCCTCGTTGGCCGTGATCATAATCACACGGATCGGAATCGCCCGCGTGCGCCGCAGCTTTTCCAAGACGAGGAATCCGCTGCGTTTGGGCATCATCATGTCGAGAATCACCAAGTCCGGGTCCTCGCGCTCGGCCATCGCCAGCCCCTGGTTCCCGTCGCGGGCAATCAGCACTTCAAAGCCATGCGCCTCGAGTGCATAACGCACGGCCTCGATGATCTCCCCATCATCGTCCACCACGAGGATCCGCTTGGCGGTCGACGTGTTGCCTGCCCGTTCATTTCCGCTCTCGGCCACTTGTCTGTCTCTGCTTCTGGGTGGAATCAAGGTTCCTCGCCATTCTAGCGAGGTTTGCGGCTCAATGCAGTCGGCAACCGGAGGAATCGCGATGGGACGTCCACTGGCGCGTCCCGCGCGAAGCTGGACTACAATCGCACTGGGGCGCGAAGCCGGCCTCCGACGTAGGCAATCCGTGTGAGGCCCGGCGAACCACTCCCGTGGTCCGGCCTCGCCGTAACAGCTTTATCGACACGCCACTGCCGCACGATTGCAGAAACCTCCGTTCCCGTCGACCGCCGGCTCCCACCCTCGTTTCCCCCAATCCCATCACTCCGCGCCGAGCCCCCGATGATCAGCCTGACTACCACTCTTTGCGCGGCACTGCTCGTCGTTGCAGGTCAACCGGGCCTCACAAGGGTCGCCTGCGATGGAGGCCCGACCAGTCAACCGGGCCTCACAAGGGTCGCCTGCGATGGAGGCCCGACCAGTCAACCGGGCCTCACAAGGGTCGCCTGCGATGGAGGCCCGACCCGCCCCTCTCACACGCTGGTGGATGGTGCCCGAGCCGT
>JAGQPF010000650.1 GCA_020426845.1 Planctomycetales bacterium | reverse complement strand
GTCCTTGTACCAACTGCTCGACGGATAGTTGTGGCCGAGCACGGCGGTGGCCGTCTGGGCCTCCGCTGTGAGGCCGAGCGCGAGATTCGCTTCCGCCAGCCGGAACAGGGCCTCCTCGATATGCGTCGAAGTCTGGTACTTCTCGACCACGACCTTGAAGCGGTTGATCGCGGCGGCATATTGGCCGTTGCCGAGGTAGTAGCGGCCAACGGACATTTCCTTGCCCGCGAGCTGATCCACCGAGATCGCCAGCTTGTCCTTGGCGTCCTTGGCGTACTCGGAACTCGGATAGTTGGCCACGAGCAACTGGAAGGTATCGATGGCGTTGCGCGAAATCTGCTGGTCGCGCGTGATATCCTTGATCTGCAGGAAGTACGAATTGCCCTTGAGGTAGAGCACGTAGGGCACTTCCTTGGACGTCGGATAGAGCGCGAGATAGCGGTCGGCCGCGAGGATCGACGCGTCGTACTTGCCTGCACGGTAGTTTGCATAGACCGTCATCAGCTTCGCCTTCTCGGCAAAGTCCGAATAGGGATGCTGCCGCTCCAGCTTCTCCAGCGTCTTGACCGACGTCATGAAGCGCGCGTTGTCCATCTCTGCGAGCGCCTGCGCATAAAGCGTCTCGGGCGGGATGATGGGCTCTTCCTTGATCTTGGGCGGGCCGAAGAGGTTGAAACCGCTGCAGGCCGAGAGCACCAGCACCATGAGTCCGGCGACCACAATGCGCCCGACCCGGCCCCGATTTGCCGCAAGTGCTTGAAGTGTCACGAAACGCCCCGTCCTGTTACGCAACCGCGCTACCGACGCGGCGTAGAGATGGATTCCATCGAAACTGTGACGCGAAGGGCGTCCGTCAGCCGACCGACCGCAGGTACGGGGTAACTGCGAACCCATCGGGCATGTCGTCCAGCGCGTCGAAGGCGAGCGGCAGATCCTCCGCCCCCACTATCTCATAGTTGGCTTCGCTGGCAAAGAGCCCGTGCAGAACCAAGGCGTTGAGGGCATGTCCGCCCTTGTAGGAGCGGAACCGGCCATAAATCGGCAGTCCGCAAAGCGCAAGATCGCCGATGGCGTCCAGCAGCTTGTGGCGCACGAACTCGTCTTCAAAGCGGAGCCCGCCCGGATTGAGGATGCGGTCCTCATGCACCGTGATGGAATTGTCGAGAGAGGAGCCAAGGGCGTAGCCCGCCTGGCGGAGGATCTTCGCGTCCCGCACGAAACCGAAGGTGCGTGCCCGTGCCACGTCTTCGTAGTAGCGCCGCGGGGTCCAGTCGAAGATCATCCGCTGACGGCCGATCACGCGGCTGTCGAAATCGATCTCGAGGTCCAGCGCGCGCCCGTTATAGGGCTCCAGCGCTGCGGAGGCTTCATTGTTGCGCACCAGCACCTGGCGCATGATCTTGATGTACTTGCGGGTGGCCGGCTGGATGTCGAGCCCGACCGCCTTGATGCCTTCGACGAAGGGCGACGCGCTGCCGTCGAGAATGGGGCATTCGGCCCCGTTGATGGTGATGAGGGCGTTGTCGACGCCCAGACCAGAGAGTGCGGAGATCACGTGCTCGACAGTGGCAACCGAGACGCTGTCGCCGAGATCGAGTGTGGTGCAGAGCGTTGTCCGGGTCACCCGGGAGAAGTGGACCTGCACCGGGCCTACGGTGCGTCCGTTCTCGAATTTTCGGATGATCGTGTAGCCGCTGTCGGCAGGGGCAGGCTCGATGGTGAGGGTAACAGGTAGTCCGCTGTGAACACCGAAGCCGCTGAATTCGAGCCCATCAGCCAGGGTGCGCTGCCGCGCG
>JAGQPF010000649.1 GCA_020426845.1 Planctomycetales bacterium | reverse complement strand
TGCCCAACCCCAAGGCGCGATCTTCGGTAGGGGGCAACGGCGGTGCATTGCGGCTGCTCGCTGCGCACGGGCGAGGGCGCCCATGCTACGGACGATCACTGCGGCGACGGGTGTCGCGGGCGAGTCGCTTGGGTTATGTTGAGTGGCCCTTTGCCGCCTGGATGACGTTGGCATGACGTAGGCCGCGTCGCGGGCGAGCCCACTGCTTGAACTTCCACCCCTGAGTTGACGATGAGCGAAGCCAAACATCGACTTGGCACCATGGCCTTGCACGCCGGGCAGGAGCCCGACCCCGCCACCAACTCCCGAGCGGTGCCGATCTATGCGACCACCAGCTACGTGTTCAATGACACGGACCACGCCGCGGCGCTGTTTGGGCTGCAGGAGTTCGGCAACATCTACAGCCGGCTGATGAATCCCACGGTCGACGTGCTGGAGAAGCGTCTCGCGGCGATGGACGGCGGCGTCACGGGGCTTTGTTTCGCGTCGGGGCAGGCGGCCATCACCGCCGCCATTTTGACGATCACTCACAGCGGCCAGAATATTGTCAGCAGCACTTCGCTGTACGGTGGCACCTGGACGTTGTTTACCCAGACTTTCAAGAATCTTGGCATCGAGGTGCGGTTCTTCGATCCCGACCACCCCGAGCAGATTCACGAGCTGATCGACGAGAACACCCGGCTCGTCTATATGGAGAGCTTGGGCAATCCGAAGAACGATGTGCCCGACTTCCGGGCGATCTGCGACGCGGCTCATTCGGCGCCCCACGGGGCGATTCCGGTATTGTGCGACAACACCGTGATGACGCCGATGCTGCTGCGGCCGATCGAGCACGGAGTGGACGTGGTCATCTACAGCACGACGAAGTTTATCGGCGGACACGGAACCCATGTGGGCGGCGCGGTTGTCGACAGCGGCAATTTCCGCTGGGCCGATCAGCCGGAGAAGTGGCCGGAGCTCTGCGGGCCGTCGCCTTCTTACCATGGCGCCGTTTTCGAAGAGCACCTGCGCGGGATGGGCAACATCTCGTACCTGATTCACGCTCGCACGCACTGGCTCCGTGACACCGGGGCTTCAATGAGCCCGTTCGCGGCGTTTCTGTTCCTGCAAGGGCTGGAGACTCTGCATTTGCGAATGCCCCGGCACTGCGAGAACGCTCTGGCGGTTGCGCAATTCCTGGAGTCCCACGACGCGGTCGAGTGGGTGAACTACCCCGGCCTCCCCTCCCACAAAGACTACGAGCGCGGGCAGCGATTGCTGCCGGGCGGTCAGGGCGCGATTCTTGGCTTTGGCATCAAGGGCGGGATGGAGGCCGGCAAGGCGTTCATCAACGCCTGTCAGCTCTGCTCGCATTTGGCCAACATCGGTGACGCCAAGACGCTCGTCATTCATCCGGCCAGCACCACGCACCAGCAATTGACCGCGGAGGAGCAAGAGAAGGCGGGAGTCGTTCCCGAATACATCCGAGTGTCGGTGGGCATCGAGGACGTCGCCGACATCATTGCAGACCTGGAACAGGCGTTGGCGGTCGCTTGCGGTTGATTGCCGCCTGCCATGGAAATCGGGAAGCCCTCGAGCCATGACCAAAACGTTTTCCAGTACGGACGATATTCGCTCGGGCGGCGAGCTGCGCCACGCTCGGCAGGCCGTGTTTGCCGGCCCCATCCAGCTGCAGTTGGGCGGCGTCTTGCCTGCGGTCACGTGCGTCTACGAGACGTGGGGGGAGCTAAACGCCGACGCCTCCAACGCCGTGTTGGTGTGCCATGCGATCTCCGGCGACAGTCACGCGGCACGGCATGGCGACGATGACGATCCGGGGTGGTGGGACGGTCTGATCGGCCCCGGCAAGGACCTCGACACGCGGCGGTTCTTCGTTGTCTGCCCCAATATCCTGGGCGGGTGCCGCGGCTCAACAGGACCCAGCGACATCGACCCGGCAAGCGACCCGCCTCGCCCCTTTGGCGCCGACTTCCCGCGGATTACGATTGGCGACATGGTCGAGGTGCAGCGACGGCTGGCGGAGCATCTGGGCATCGCGCGCTGGCGCGCCGTGGTTGGGGGCTCGCTGGGCGGGCATCAAGCGCTCACCTGGGCAGCGCAACACCCCCGGATGCTGGAGACCTGCGTTGCCATTGCGTCTTCGCCCCGCCTGACGGCGCAGGCGCTCGGCTTTGACGTGATTGCACGAAACGCGATCCAGACCGATCCGAATTTCGCGGGCGGCCAGTACTACAACCAGCCGGCTCGCCCCGATACGGGCCTTGCCATCGCCCGGATGCTGGGGCACATCACATATCTTTCGCGGAAGTCGATGAAGGAGAAGTTCGACGCCGACCGCCATGATCCACGCAGCATCGCGTCCGTTTTCGAGCAACAGTTCAGCGTCGGATCCTACCTCGCTCACCAAGGCCAGAAGTTCACCGAGCGATTTGACGCCAACAGCTACGTCACGCTCTCCATGGCGATGGATCTGTTCGACCTCGGCGAGCATCGCTTGATGTTGATGGAGACGTTTGACGAATCGCAATGCGACTTTCTAATTGTCAGCTTCAGCAGCGATTGGCTGTTCACGCCCAGCCAGTCATGCGACATTGTCAATGCGTTGGTGGCGTTGGACAAACCGGTCACCTACTCGGAGATCACGAGCGAAGCGGGGCACGACGCCTTCCTGATCGACGAGGATATCGCGAAGTACGGGCCGCTGGTGGCGGCGCAGCTGAATCGACCCGGCCTGCGGCAGCGAAATCCCGAGGCGACGTCGACCGCCGAAGTCACTCGCGCCGAGCGTGCCATTTTGGACCTGATTCCGCGCGGCGCCTCCGTCTTGGACTTGGGCTGCGGCGACGGCAAGTTGTTGGAGATTCTGCACCATCGGGGGCACTCGCGAGTGATGGGAGTCGATGTCGCCCAACGCCACTTGCTGGAGGCCGCCTCTCGCGGATTGGATGTCATCGATTACGACCTGAATCAGGGATTGCCCGCGTTCATCGATAATCAGTTCGACATCGTGGTGCTTAAGTTCACCCTGCAGGCGGTTTCCAACGTCGCCTCGCTGTTTGATGAGATGCTGCGAGTCGGGCGCCAGGCGATTGTCAGTTTCGCCAACTTCGCCCATCGCTCCCTGCGCGAGGACTATGTCACACGAGGGCGCTCGCCGCGGGCTCCGGGCGAATATGACTACGAGTGGCACGACACGCCGAATCGTCGCTTCCCAAGTATTCTCGACGTGCAGGAGTTTTGCCGCGAGCGCGACGTGACGATCTGTCGCGCGGTGTATCTCGATCAGCAACGCGATTGTCAGATCGAGCCGGACGACGAGCCGAATCTGAACGCCGACACGGCTGTGTTCTTGCTGGCCAGGGACAACTAGCGGCGATCCGGAGGCCAATAAAAAAAGCGGCGGAGCTCGAAGGCTCCGCCGCATTTGTGGCAGGTTTGAATCGTCGAGTAGGGGCTGAATTACATCTTGCCGATACGCGCGATCAGGTCCGCGGTGCGGCAGCTATAGCCCCATTCGTTGTCGTACCAGCTGACAACCTTGACCAGCTTGCCTTTGCCGCCCAGGACCTGGGTGAAGTCGGCGGCGAAGATCGAGCTGTGAGGATCGTCGATGATGTCGGACGAGACGATCGGGTCCTCGGTGTAGCTGAGAATCCCTTCCAGATCGCCCTCGGCCGCGGCCTTCATTGCCGCGTTAATTTCTTCCGCAGTCACCTCGGTGTCCAGATTGGCGGTCAGGTCGACGACGCTGCCGGTCGGCACAGGCACACGCATCGCAATGCCCGTCAGCCGGCCGTCCAGTTCCGGAATCACCAAGCCGACGGCTTTGGCGGCGCCGGTCGACGTGGGAATGATGTTCTGGGCGCCGGCCCGGGCGCGATACAGGTCCGAATGCGGCTGGTCCTGCATGTTCTGGTCGTTCGTGTAGGCGTGCACCGTCGTCATCAGGCCGGACAAGATGGTGAACTTCTCGTGCAGCACCTTGGCGACCGGCGCCAGGCAGTTGGTCGTGCAGCTGGCGTTGGAGATGCACTTGAGGTCGGGAGTCAGCTGGTCGTCATTGACGCCGATCACACAGGTCAGGTCGGCGCCGTCCTTCGCCGGGGCGCTGAGCACCACGCGTTTGGCGCCGGCCTCGAGGTGGGTGTCGTAACCCGGCTTCTTGTCGGTGGCGCGGGCGGTGAAGATGCCGGTGCTCTCCACGCAGACGTCGACTCCCAAATCGCCCCAAGGCAGCTTCTTCGGGTCACGCTCGGCCAACGCGATGATTCGCTTGCCGGCGACGGTCAGCGACTCCTCGTCGTACTCGACCGTCTCGGAATAGCGACCGTGAATGCTGTCGTACTTCAGCAGCGTGGCCAACGTGCGGTTGTCGGTCAGGTCGTTGATCGCCACCACGTCGAACTCGTCGTTGGCCATCAGATTGCGAAAGGTCAACCGGCCGATACGTCCAAAACCATTGATTGCAACGCGAATAGCCACGGCGTACGCTCCTTAAACATTTCGAGTGGTGGTAAGGCCGTGGATTATAGAGGGCTGCAGCAATGTCAGCAACCGTCAGCACTTACGGCAATCTTGGCAAAGCGGGTTGAGCCGGAATTTGCTGCCCAGCAGGACCGTTAAGGGGGCGGAATGTTCCGCAGGCGGTTTTCGTTTCGCCCTGGTTCGCGGGCTGGCTACCGCGCGGTCACCATCCAGCCGATCGCGCGCAGGGACGGCGCCAGCCACTTCCGCGAGAGCAAGCGATCCATCCGGGGGTGAATCGGATGCAGCTGGATCGTGGAGAACCCGGCCCTCCGCAACAGTCGTCGCAATTCGCCGGGGGTGAACACATGCAGAAACATGTTGGCCACGCCGCGATACGAGTAATACTTGTCGCCTCGCTCCCAATTCCGTCGGGTCCAACCTCGCCAAAGGCTCTGCAAGACCCACCAGGGCCCGCCGGCGTCGTACAGGTTGAACCAGAAATTGTGCACGTGGAGAATCAGCAGCCCGCCGGGCTTGAGAATTCTCCGCGTGTGCCGCAGCGCTGCTTCTCGGTGCGCGGCGCCATGAATCATGCCCAGCGTGCTGAACAGCGAAACGCAATGGTCGGCCACCTGATCCGGAAGACCATCCAGCTCGACCCAGTTGGCCAACCGTGTCTCGATCGGCAAGTCGCGGTCGCGCGCCTTGCGTTCGAGCTGCTTGAGCATGTGGGCCGAGAGGTCGATGCCGAGTCCGTGGAATCCTCGCTCGGCGAGCGCCACCAAGGCGCGGCCCGTTCCGCAGCCCAAGTCGGCGACGAGCTGGCCAGGGCTGCCCGCCGCTTCGAGCTGCTCGCAGACAAAGCCTTCGTCGAACGATAGCAACGCGTGGTCACGAAAGTACTCGTCGTACTGCTCCGCGATCTCGGCGCTTTGTGAGTAGTCACGTGTGCCGGGCGTGCACCCGGACGGCAACTTCCATTGCGGCATCGGGCACCATCACATTTCCACGATCGTGTCGCCTGCGTGAAAGTCGCCCCCTTTGGCGTGGTCGTCGTTGACCGCCGGCAGGCTGAGCACAAAGCGCGTGCCGACTCCCGGCTCGCTTTCGACGTGAATATCGCCTTGGTGCTCGCGGAGGATCTTCTGGCTGACGGGAAGGCCCAGTCCGGTGCCTCGGCTGCCTTTGCGGGACTCGAACACCGAGAAGATCTTGTTCAGGTCCTCGGCGGCGATGCCCGATCCGTTGTCCTCCACGACGATCCGCAGCTCGCGCGGCAGCTGCTCAACGCGGACCTGGACTTTGCCGTCGGGCGTGTCCTGGCAAGCGTCCAAGGCGTTGGTGACGACGTTCAAAACCGCTCGGTGCATTGCGTCCGCGTCGAACAGCCATTCGCCCAGATCGTGGCACGGGATCCACTCCAGCTGCACGCCGAGCTCCCTGGCGCGGCTCTGCATCAACTCGACCACGTCCGCCACCACGCGGTTCATGTTGTCGGGAGACAGTTGCGGCTCGCGCTCCTTGCTGAAGCTGAGCATGTCCATGACCAGGTTGGAGATCTTTTCCTGGTTCTTGTCGACGATGCCCCAGCCTTTGCGAATTAGCTCGGTGGCCTCGCTCTTCAATCCTTCCTCGATCAAATAGCTGCCGCCGCGAATGCCCTGCAGAATGTTCTTGATGTGGTGCGAGAGGGTCGCGATGGTTTGTCCCATCGCCGCCAGCCGCTCCGACTGCACCATGGCCGAATAGTAGCTGGTGTCCTCGACGGCCAGCGCCGCTTGGTGGCCGATGGCCACCATGAGCTTGAGATGCTCGTCCGAGAACTTGCGGGTGACATGTTGAGGCAGCGCGTTGCCGGGCTCGGTGTAGGTGTCGATGTAGATCACGCCGACGACGCCGTAGCGGCCCTGCATCGGCACACAGATCGCCTCGCGCACGCCCATTGAGACGATGCTTCCGGCCGGATCCCACCGCGCGTCGTCGCGAGCGTCGCTGGTCAGCACGCCCTCTTTGTTTTCGCGCACGTAGTCCAGGATGGTGCGGCTGATCTTGATCGTGTCCTGGGAGTTGGAGTTGCGGTTTCGCCGCACGGCCGGCATCAATTCCTCGGTCTCCGCGTCGAGCAGCATGATGCAGCCGCGGTCCGCCTCCACCCACTCGAAGATCAGGCCCATGATTCGCTCGAGCAGCTGATCGATGTCCAGCGTATGGCTGACGGCCAGCGCGGTGCGGTACATGACCTGCAGATTGGAACGCGCGCGAGCCAGCCAGGGGCTCCCGGATTCGCTGTAGTTGTCATTGAGGTTCTGGCGATGCGTGCCGATGATCCGCGACTCGCCGCCATCGCGATTGACGATGTTTACCGCTGGCTGGACTTCCATCGACGAGGAGTCCGCCTCAGCGGCGGCCGTGAAGATCAGCAGCGTTCTGCCGAGCTGAATGCGGTCGCCATTGCGGAGCCGCTCCTCCTCGGACACCTGTTGGCTGTTGACGAACGACCCGTTGGAGCTGTCGAGATCGACCAGCAGGAATTGCCCCGTCTGCTCGTCCTTGCGGAGTTCGGCGTGGCGCCGCGACACCTCCGTGTCCTGCAGCTGAATGTCGTTGCGGTGGTCGCGACCAAGCGTGGCAATCGGCGAGTTCAGCTCGAATCGCCGCCCTTGATCTCGTCCCCGAATGACAAAAAGGGAGGCCATCTTGGCTCCTGCAAAGCGTTTGGCGCGTACAGCGAAAGGGGCAGCCGAATTCTCAATCGAAACTTCGTTGGTATTCTACTCCGTATCGCGAACGAAGGGATTGTGTTCGCGTTCGTGACCCACATCCGTCGGCGGGCCGTGACCCGGCAGCACAACGGTGTCGTCCGGTAGGGTGTAGAGCTGCTGGCGAATGGACAGCGCGAGGGCGTCCATGTCGCCGTCCGGGAAGTCCGTGCGGCCCACGCTGCCGCGAAACAGCACGTCGCCGCCGAATACCAGCGGCGGGTCTTCGGCAACCACAAACACCACATGTCCGGCCGAGTGTCCGGGAGCGTCCCGCACCTCCAAATCGATCCCCGCCCATTGCAGCCGCTCGCCGTGACTTACCAACCGGTCAGCCGGCGGGCTGACGAGCCCCATGCCGTATTGCGCGGAGAGGTTCAGTGAGGGGTTGGTGAGTTTCTCGGCATCCCCCTTTCCGATGACCAGCGGAGCAGCAGGGAACTGATCCTTCATGCATTGATTGCCGGCGATATGATCGGCGTGGCCGTGGGTATTGAGGATGGCGACCACGTTCAGCTCATAGGAGCGGACGAATTCGAGCAGTTGGTCGGTGTCCAGGCCGGGGTCGACCACCAAGCAGTCCGTCTGACCCTCTCGCCAAGCAAAGTAGGCGTTTTCTCCGAACATTTGCGAGGTTACGACGCCCAACTTCAACTTGGGAATTGCCATGACGAACGTGCACATCCAATCCGGGACTGAAAATACCTATCTTACCAAATCGAGGCCAATGTCTTCGCCGATGTGAGGCCGGCTGGGGACGCCTTGGAGACTCGGATCACAAAATATCCTGATGGTGACGGTCAACCCGATGTGGGAACTGCAGCACCTCAGGGAAAGACTGGGGCTGTCTTCAACGATGGTAATTCTTACAATGGCGTGAAGGCGATACAAGGAAGGCCACTCGTCACGAGTGTGGGTTACACGGGCCACTGGGCCGTTGAGGCTTTCCTAATCGGAAAATTTTGCCTCGGCAGATGCAGTTTCCCAAAACCTGCCCATTAGGCACCATAGTTGCATCGCCTGGCTTGCCTCCAGTACCCTGCGACAGGGTCAGGAACGGAACGGAATCCAGATTGTCCCCCAATGCCCCACACCACCTGACATGAGGCAGGCGTTGTGAGCGCGGTGTCGGACGATCACACAGCAGCACCTTTTCAAGGAAGAATTCGGGGCTTCACCGCCCCCCGGGAGGGAACGAAATGAAGCTGACCCACTGCGTCACTTTGCTCACACTGTCGGCGATGCTGGCCAGCGTTGCGTCCGCACAAACGCGCGAGCCCGTATATCGAGTCGGCGCCAAGGTCGACCGCGCCACTCAAGGCGAGTCCCATCCGCTCGACGCGGCATTGGAGCGAGCTCGCCACGGCTTGCAGCGGATCCGCAAGGGAGACCCGGCTCGCAATATCGAGCCGCTGCGAGACTACACCTGCTTCATGTTCAAACGCGAACGCGTGAACGGAAAGCTGAACCCCACGAATCAGATCTTTTGCAAGATCCGCAATGAGCACATCGACGCCACCGGCCGGAAAGTGCCGTTCAGCGTCTACATGTACTTCCACGGCCCCGCGGACGTCAAAGGGCGGGAATGCATCTACGTGGATGGACAAAACAACAATAAACTCTGCGCCCACGAAGGCGGTCCTCGTGGCAATTGGTTGCCGACCGTCTGGCTGAAGCCCGAGGGTGCTCTGGCGATGAAGGGGCAGCTGTACCCGATCACCACCGCCGGGTTGGAGAACATGGTGCTCAAGCTGATCGAGCGCGGCACGGCGGAGCGGAAATTCCGCCCCGACGAGTGCCAGGTGACGTTTAAGAAGGGCGTCACGATCAACAAGCGGCCGTGCACATTGCTCACGGTGAGCCACCCCGTCCGCCGCCCGACTTACGAGTTCAGCTTGGCGGAAATCTTCATCGACGACGAGTTGGAGTTGCCGGTGCGGTATGTGGCGTACGACTGGCCCAAATCGGGCGAGGCGAAGGGCGAGATTCAAGAAGAGTACACCCACGTCGAGATCAAGACGAATGTCGGTCTGAAAGACATCGACTTCGATCCCAAGAACCCCGACTACAACTTCTAACGCCTGTTTGCCCTCGAAAGTTCCACGATCGCTCCGCGTCACCAACTGACGCGGAGCGATTTTTTCATGCTCATTGCGACATGACTCAGCCTGCCGACAACAAGCCAGCAGCGACGTTTCGGATTCCGCGTCCGCTGCGTAAACTGTGCCTGGGCGCCACGTTTGTCTTTGCCGGAGTCCTGTTGGTGCTATCGTTTTTGGAAAACAAATTGGTCTACCCAATACCGCCGATCCATGCGGCGGACTGGGCGCCTGCCTTTCCATTGGAGGAAGCCGCATTTCAGGCGGCAGACGGAACGGAGCTGCACGGCTGGCTTTTGGAGTCTCACCCCGATGCGCCATGGGTACTCTACTGTCATGGCAACGGCGACCAGGTCGCCAATTCCGGCGCTTGGCTGTCGCAATTGCGCGACAAGTTGCCCGCCAATATCTTCGTCTTCGACTATCGGGGGTATGGCAAAAGCGCCGGTTCTCCCACAGAGGCGGGAGTGTTGTCGGACGGGGAAGCGGCGCTTGACTGGATCTGTCAACGGTCCGGATGTCGGCCGGAAAGAATCATTCTAATGGGGCGCTCACTGGGAGGCGCTGTCGCTGTCCATTTGGCCTCCGAGCACGGCGCCGCCGGGCTGGTGCTGGAACGCACCTTCACACGACTGACGGATGCCGCGAAGGCGCGGTTCTGGTGGGCGCCGGTGAATTGGCTGATGCGAAACCGCTACCACAGCATCGAAAAGATTCCTCGCTACGACGGCCCGCTGCTAAGTAGTCACGGGACGCGAGACGACGTTGTGCCGTACCACCTCGGTGTTGAGCTGTTTAGCGCCGCCGGAGCGCCAGACAGCCTGAAGACGTTTGTGGAGCTGCCCAATGTCGGTCACAACGGGCCCAACACGGAAGAGTATCTGCAAACGCTCTTTCAGTTTATCCGCGATCACGGCGTCGCCGCCCGATAAGCGATTGGCAGCCTCTCCCCATCTTCGCGTTCGCGACCAACGGGCGATCCTGGCAAGCCAAACAAACGTTCTCACGCCAAGTCGCCAAGAAGAGCAAGGGACGGGAAGCAAGTTTGGCCAGGTCCTTTGCGACTTTGCGGCTTTGCGTGATCCCTTCGGAGGGTTGGCGAAGTCCAGGATACCCGCTAAGGAAACCCGAAGCGTAAGCGAGGGATAGGAGGCCAGGAAACCCGATGCGTGAGCGAGGGAGCGCTACGAAAGTTACTTGATCCGGTAGACCTTGCCACGCAGACGAATAATCAACTCTTCGCCTTCCTGCTGGGCGGCGAGCAATTGGTTCTCCGAGTGCGTGTTGTCTTGGGCGAGTCGGAAGTACTCGTCGCTAAACCGCTTCACCTCGACGATGTCCTTGTCGCCGTTGTCGAGTTTGACATCGCGGGCATTGGGGGCGATCAGCAGCTGACCGCGGCGGTACAGCACGTCCTTGCCGACTTGCCGAATGCCTTCGACTCGTTTGGCCAGGTCCGACTTGGCGTCGTGAATGATCGCACCTCCGAATGCATTGGCGGGAGTGGTGGCGGCCGGCGGCGCTGCGCCGCCTCGGCCTCCGGCACCACCGCCGGGCAGGCCAGCTGGGGCGTTCGGGCGCGAGCGATCCGCGAATTGGTCGGACAGCTGGCGAGCCATGCGGAGCTGGTTCTTGATGCTGCGTTGCGCCAGACCCTCAACTCCGTCGGCTGCCTCCAGGGCGTCGAACTCGGTGGCCGCGCGGCGGCGGAGCCCCTCGGCGGAGGCGAGCTCGCGGACCGGCGCTTGATCGTCGGCCAGGAAGGAGGTGTAGGGCGTGATGATTCCGTGCTTGGTGGACAAGTCGACGAGCTCATCGATCAGCTCGGAGTTCTTCCCGTGCAGGTCGATCTCGTCGATGATCTCGCCGACGCGTCGCATCGCCCACAGCCGCTCGACAAAGGCATACGTCTCGTCGTTGCTCTTTTTGACCAGCTCCGCGCCGAAGTCGAGCTTCTGTTTGTCATCGCCGACCTTGCCGGTGATGGTAATCTTGGCGTCGCCGTGGTCCTTGTAACGGCCGACCAACACCAACTGCTCGCCCGCGAACAAATCCGGAGTCTCTTTGGGGTAGACGCGGTTGACGGTGCGTTTGGAATCCTCGACGTCGACGACGACTTTCACGTCCGTCATCACGGGCGCGCTGATGCTTTCATAGAGCCGGCTGACATGCTCCTCCAGATCCTCGTCGGGCCGGACAAAGTCGGTGCGTCCGCGATGATCGTGCGTGAGCCGATCGAGCAGGCGGCTGTTGACGTCGTAGCCGACCCCGAGGCTGATGACGCGGGCGCCGTGGTGGTTTTCGGCCTTGGTGTTCTGGGCGATCTTCATCTCGTTGGTTTCGCCCGCAGTTGGCCGGCCGTCGGTCAGGAACACGACGTAATTCGGAGTCGACGAGTCCTGGATCATGCCCAGCGCCGAGCCCAAGGCGTCGTTGATGTTGGTGCTGCCGCCGGCGTAGATCTCATCGACAAAGTGCAGCGCCTCTTGCCGCGACTTCTTGTTGTACTTCTGCAGCTCGGGGCGAAATGACTCCACGGAGCTGTCGTAAGCGATGATGTTGAACAGGTCGTTCTCATGCAAGTTGTTGAGCACAAATCGCAACGCCTCACGCGCTTGCTCAATCTTCTTGCCCGACATGCTGCCGGAGCGGTCGACGACCAAAATCACGGTCTTGCGGATCGCCTGGGTTTGCTCCCGTTCGATATCGGGGCTGGCAAGCAGCAGGAAGTAGCCCTGCTCTCCCTCGGGTCGGTAGCTGATCAAGCTGGCGCCGACATCCGCCTTGTGGTTGTCGTAGAAGAGCCGGAAGTCGTTGTCCGGCACTGCGTTCTTGGCCTCATACGTGACCAAGGCGTGCCGGTTGTCGCTGCGTTTGATTTTGACGTCGTGAGTCGGACTGTAGACGCTCTTGATCTTGGCGGCGCTCTCGATGGTGGCGCGGATCGACAGTGTTTCTACGGCGTGCGAGGTGTACTTGGCCGTCGACAAAGGGAAGACGAAGTCCGTCAGAGCGTTGTCCTTGCGGAGCAGCTGCGTGTATTTCAAAGTCACCTTCCGCTCCGCGCCGGGCGGCACGGGGAAGATGCTGGTCTTGAACATCCCCGTGCCCATCCACTCCAGCAACGCCGGGTCCTGGTTGCGGCGCATGTAGCCTTCGTAAATGGATCGCGCCTCCTTGGCGGGAAGCAGCTTGCCGGCATACTCCTTGCCGTCGACCAGGAAGGTCAGCTCGTCAACGGCGCCGTCGTACGGCAGCGGGAAGACGAAGGAGACTTCCATTTGGCGGCTGCCGGTGTTGACGAACGACTGCGTCACCTGGACCTGAGCAACTTGGTCCTTGACTCGAGCGTTGACGCCCAACTCCTTGATCTTGTAGGAAACCGGCGGCGGAGCCGGGCGAGGGATCGGACGGGGCAGCCAAACATGGTCGTGATTGTGGACAATCAGCACGCCCTGGCCCAGCACCGGGGCTGAGCAGAGGCAGGCCGTGAAAAGCACGGCGACCGACAGCAGACTTCGCAAATTCATGGCTAACTCCGTACCGCAAGTGTCCACGTGGTTTGACGCCGGCAGCTTCCAACGCCCTGTTAGGATAGCTGCACCGCTGGGGGTACCGGACAACTCCCTATCGTTATGACGATTGGATGGCGACATTCGTTTGAAAAAATGCTCGTACGACGGACTTCCAGTCCATCGAGAGCCCCAGTCCAGAGCCTTCCCGATCGCAACGACGGACTGAAAGTCCGTCGTACCACATCAATGTTGAACGTCCAGTTCCGGCAAGGTCGCCAGGCAGTCGGCGGCGACTCCCTCCAGATAGACGTGCGTATCGGTGATCTGCAGCGTCGTCAGTCCCTGCCAACGCGGCGCTAAATGGTAGGCCCCCCAGCCGGCACTGGCGATCACAATCCAGCCGCCAACCGCGATGGCCGGCACCAGCCACGCATTGAGACTGCTGCGGCGAGGCCCCTTTGGCATGCCGTCAATTGCGTGCTGCGAGATCAATAGCGCGGCCACAGTGGCGATCGCAGCCAGCAAGACGATGGCAGTTAAGAACCTGGAGAGTCTTCGACGGCCCACGAGCCGCCGCGAAAGCGGAATCGTCAGCGACGCTTTCGGCACATCCCGAAGCCAAAAGACCAATCCCAGCAGTAGCGTGTCCCACGGGGTTCCGCCGGCGACAAACGGCGTTTTGCGCCAGCGAAACACGTGCGGGACGTGGCATATCGCTGATTCACCGGTCAAGAGGCACCGATCCGGCAGTGGGCAGCGCCGATCGAAAATCGCCAAAGCCCCCAGACGCCAATGTCCATCGCCGTGTGTGGCGAGCGACGCGTGAACTACTGAAGGTTCGAGCAAGGTTAGATCTCACGGAGATCAAATCTCAGCGGCCTTGGATGTCCACGTCTGCTAGCGAACCGCTTCAATCGTGGCCGACATGGCGCCCTGGCAACGGCCGATCAGCTCATCTTTGCCGTAGGCGTGGATCTGGTCGCGTTTGAGTTCGGCGTGTTCCATGGTGGTGGTCAAACAGACGGCTCGGCCATCGGTGTCCACTAACTTGGCGATCTGGAACCCCTTCTCTCGCGGGTGGCCAAACAGCTCCCGCATCATCTGGATCACGTATTCGTACGAATGATCGTCGTCATCCCACAAAATCACGTGGTAGCGCGGTTGCTGCTTGGGGCGAGGTGGCGCGGCCTCAACCGCTTCGGTTGGCTCCGCCACAGCTTCTTTTGACATCTTGCTACTCCCACGCCGCATGCGTGTTGTCTTTCCTCTACGTTTCAAACTTACCGAACGTTCTGGACGCTCGCAAACGGATTCTCCGGCAGAATCGCCCCGAAACAACTTGAGCTCCGTGATCGAGTTCCGATTGTGCCACAGAGTAAAAATAGGCAACGTGCCGCTAGTTTGATTGGTTTGATTTGTTACCGCGACCGTCCCGGACGGTGGTTGGATTATTCTGCCCCAGTAGGTAAGCTCCACACTCGCTTTGGGGCGTTCCTGTGACCATCCCCGCGAATGGCAACTCCCACCATTTTACCCTCACCTTCTATTAGGTAACGCACGTTATGCCCGACTTTACGGCGTACCTCGACGAGCACCGCCAACGCATGGTCGACGATTTGTGCCAATTGCTGGCGATTCCCAGCGTTAGTGCAGACAGCCGCCACGCCGAGGACGTTCGCCGAGCTGCCCAATGGGTTGCCAAACAGTTGTCAGACCTGGGGTTGGACACCGAGCTCGTCGAGACTCCCGGCCACCCAATCGTTTACGCCGAGACGCCTCCTGTGGAGAACGCCCCGGTAGCACTCGTCTATGGACACTACGATGTCCAGCCCCCGGACCCCCTTGACGAGTGGGTGTCGCCGCCGTTCGAGCCGACTTGCCGCAACGGCAATGTCTATGCTCGGGGCGCGACCGACGACAAGGGGCAGATGCTGACCCACATCATGAGCTTGCAAGCGTGGATGGCGACTGAGGGACGGTTGCCGCTGCAAATCAAGTTTCTGATCGAGGGCGAGGAGGAAGTGGGGAGCGCCAATATCGAGGCCTTTCTCGAGGAGCGCCGGCAGCAACTGGCTTGCGACATCGTCGTGATCTCCGACACCAGCCAGTTTGGCCC
>JAGQPF010000648.1 GCA_020426845.1 Planctomycetales bacterium | reverse complement strand
GCTCTTCGTGAACTTCTTCCAGCCGTCGTTCAAGCTGCTGCGGAAAGAGCGCATCGGGGCCCGTGTACGGAAACACTACGCGACGCCGGAGACGCCCGCGTCTCGACTTCTGGCTTCACCCGGCGTTGCCGACGCAGCCAAGGAGAAACTGCGCGCAGTGTTGGCCTCGCTGGATCCCCTCCGCCTGTTGGACGAGATCAGAACGATGCAACGGCACATCGCCGGACTCGGCCGTGGCGAACAAGCGCACACGCCGCCGCACCGCGATCTTGATTTGGAACGATTCCTCGCCAGCTTGGCCACGGCGTGGATGGAGGGCGAGGTGCGCCCAACGCATCAGCGAAAACCGATGGCCAGGCGAACTTGGCGAACGCGTGTAGACCCGTTCGAGAAAGTCTGGCCCAAGATGTTGGTCTGGCTGGAGAACGACCCCGACCGCACCGCGAAGGAGTTATTTGCTCGACTCCGTGAGGAGAACCCCAGTGCGTTTCGCGCGGGCCAGCTCCGGACCCTGCAACGAAGGGTGAAGGAATGGCGCATGGCAGCTGCACGTCGGCTGGTACTCTCAGAATCCGACGCGTCTAAAGGACGAAATGGCGAAGTGCCCGACGCGGCCCTCGGCAAGTGACACGTTGCGGCCGGCCTCCGTTCGCCCCTCGGGGCTCACTGTGGCCGGCCGCAACGAGGCAAGGCTCCGCCTCGATGGTGCGATTCCCAATGAGGCCGTTGGTAACATTCCCTGCTGAGGCAACGGGACCGGTCAAGATAATTGTCGCCTCACAACCGCGCACAGCGCGCGCTCGAACCGCTCAAAGTCTGATTGCAGCGGCTCGTCGGCGAGCAACTCTGCGACCTTGTGGCCGAGTCTTTGCAGCGCGGCACGCGAATCGGCGCAGATGAAGGTGGCTTCGGCGTTGTGCGATACTGATATGGGGCAGCCCTTTGGTGTTGGTTTGTTTCGTCACTCACCATTATTCCAAAGGTCCACTGCCCCATCTCCCTCACCACCGCCCCAGCCGTGACAAATTGGCACCGGCTGCCCTCGAGACGTCACGCGCCCTCGACTCACTATCCCATGTTAATCAAGCACTTATATCCGTGCGCTTGGGATCAGAACCAGATCTCCACCCGGTTTGGTCGCTGGCAGAATCTGCGGGAGTCTTTCTCATCCGCCCACCCAAGCGCGTTCACACCTACTATCGTGTCGCCTCCTCGGATGCCGATTACCCGCCGCTCAGCGCTTTAGCGTTGGCAACTGGCTTGCGAGCTTCTCAACCGTCCACAACGACGGAAATCGCGAGTCTACCCGATACCTGATTTCAGGCAGCGAGAAGGAATATTTCCGGTAGTGACGTCGCTCCACAAGGATAGAGCAATGTCCGATGAACAACGGAGTACCGAGTTCAATAGCCACGGCCTCAAGGCTGGCATCGGTCACGTAATCGCGCCGCAATGTCTCGTGACTTAGCAGCTTAACATTGACCAGCAGTACCGCGGTCGCATTTACGAGCCGGCGTGCCTGCGCGCTAGCTTCGGCCGTCCATACACTGTTCTGGATGCCGAGCTGGCGCTGTATCTCTTGGACCCTAGACTGGGCGATAGGTCGGAAGCCCTTCTCGATCAAGGCCCGATGTAGTATCCGCTCGATGTCCCGGGACAGGTCAAACAACAACCGCTCTCGTTCCCAATAAGGCGCCCGTTCCCAAGAAGGTCGCGCATCGAGATCCGAGATGTAGACCACGACAGCCACCAGT
>JAGQPF010000011.1 GCA_020426845.1 Planctomycetales bacterium | reverse complement strand
TTTCTGTCCGCGGGCGCGCGGAATCTCGAGCAGTCGATCGACGCGCGCACCTTGCGGCCGCTGGTCGAGCGAGACCGGACACAGACACTGACATCGTTTCCGCTTCACAAGTTTTACTTTGGCTCGCAAGGCACGCTCCGCGACGTGGAGTACGTTGCCCATGATGTCCAAGTCGCCTCGGCGATGGCGTTGGCGCCCTGGGTCGGAATGTCGGACAACGCCAACATTCAACAAGGTCACGTCACGAGACGAAGTCTATTTCATCGCAATCTCGCGCTGGAGCATGGAGAGTTCGCCGTCGCCAGCATGGACCGCTCCTTGGACGGCGCCCCGATGGCCCTCGCCAACACCGTCCAAGATTTCATCGCGTCCGTGCGAGATGAATACGCGCTGGCCGTCGAGCAGCTCGGCGGCGCCGAAGCGGCACGCGATATCCTGCATTGGGTCGTGAGCGCGGACTTGTCCATCGCCCCCAAGGCTTGGCTGGAGACACTGCCGCCGACCGAGGACCTGCTACAGCGGTCCCCGATCGTGCATCTCGACCCTTTTCAACAGCAGCTGCAACTGGGAGGTCCCGAACAATTCCCCGATGAGCAGCGCGACTGGCTGACGTGTGACCTGCGGCTGCTACCGCTGGATACGGCGACGATCGACGCCCAAAACAATCTCCGGCCCCGAGTCGCAGTTCATCCGGCCAGCTCGGGCGACGAGGACCTTGGCGAACACGGCGCCGTTCGGGCGCGCAACGGAAGCGTCCCGGTGCTGTTCGATGGCGGCGACTTCGCACGATGTTCGGCCGATTCTCGGCACCCGTTTATCGCCAGCGCGAATGGAACGCTCGACTGGTATGTGGCCGTCAATCGAGATGGACGACACGTGGTCGATCGCGACACGGGACAAATGCTGCGGCGGCTCGCACCACCTGCCGACGCCTCGGAAGTTGGCGAGACGGTGGCAATCGGCAATGGCGCAACGGCAGCTACGCGCTGGGCGATCGCAATTGACTCAAGTGGAGTGGCGACCGCCTGGACCAGCACGGACGACGCCTGGGAAAACCCCGGATTTGCCGTCTTTTCCGACGACCGGCCAGCCGACGAGTCCTGGCTCGCGTCCGACGCTCAACGTGTTGCCGTGCTTCAGCGAGCCAGAACCGACAACGAACCCCGGATTTGGATCTGGAGCGTCGACAAGGCCCTGTCCGACACCAACCCGCGTCTGGCTGATCCGCTGCCGGAACTCGTCCCCATGCAGGATTGGAGTCTGTTGTTTCAGGACGATGAAATCGTGGTTGCGGGAGCACCGAGCAACGAGCCTCCGCAATTGTGGAGACTGCGCGAGCAAGACGATGGCACTTGGACCGCCATTGGGATTCCCAATGACGCCGGGATGGACGGGGTCACGTGCGACCGGCTGAGCCTCTCCATGTTCCTCAAGGAGTCTCGCACCGATTCGGCTGAGCATGAGTTGCTGCTGGGCATGCTCGACACCGCCAACAAAATTTGGCGGCTGGCGCAAGTCGCCGACGAAGTCACGCTGGAGACGTCGGTCTCCTTTGCCTTGCTCGACGAAGTTCCGACTGACATTTCTTTGGCACCTCGTCCGCAGGGCACGCACGGTTTGCCGGCTGGCTGCCGAGGCGGCTGGATTGTCGTCGTTCACTACAGCGGAGCGGCCGACATCTGGCTCGCGACCAATGACGATCGGCTCGAATCGATCGATCCCCGAGCTGGCGTGCTGTTCGCAGGCATGCGGCATGCCCCCTACTATCGTCTCCAGTCGTGCTTTGGCAGCGTGTCCGACTGCCAGCCGTGCTTCGTCGATTCGCGAGTCCACTCCATTTCAGGGGTTCCGTATCGAGCGGACCCGCACGCTGGCTGGCTAACCTGCGGACCGGACGGCGCAGTGCGGCTTTTCGATCTGGAAACCGGAGCTCTGTGGTCCCAATGTCGAGACGACCGTTGGACCCTGGACAACCTCGGCACACTGCGTGCCAACTCGCGAAGCGCCAGCGGAGATGTGCTGGTGCGCGTGATCAGCCGCCCCGACTCCGCTTCCTCGGGACGCGACGAAGAGTCCGCCAAGCACCCACCACTGGGATCGATCGTTGCCATCAGCCGCGCCGGCGCTCCACAGCAGTCGGCCAACGCATTGGTTCGGCGCGACGACCCAGCCAACGCGCTGACCGACATCCACTTTTCGTGCGAGGGCCTTTTGTTGCGCAAGACCGCGTCAGGCTGGGCGCCGGAGCAAATCGGATCGCCCCTCTCGGGCAACAATCAATCTGTGCCCACGTTGGCCGCCAGCCGCGGATTCTTTGGCGTGTTCGGCTTCCATTCAACCGTGCCCGCGAACGAAGCCATCGGCAGCCTGGCGACGCGAAGCACTCAGTATCTGCCGCGGATTGGCGGCATCCCCGTCTTTATCGACGCCATTGAAGAGATCACCTTCAGCGATACGACGGGAGATACGGCGACCGCCGCGCCGCAAGTCTGGACGATTGAGTCCATTTCATTGCGAGCCGCGTTGATCAATCCGTTGCTCTTGGACGGCGCCGCGGCCGAGAATCGCGACTACGCTCGCGGCCAACTTCCGCCCGCCATCGATCAAGCGATCGACGAGAGCTCGATCGTCCAAGTGCAGGTGACTCGCATTGACGGTGAGCTGCAAGTCACCTCAGTCGACTCGACGAGCCCGTTGCAATGGAACACGATGTCAGCGGACTCCTCGACCGAGCTGTCCCTGGGATTTGGCTGCCAGCTGGAACGCCTGACATTTGACGTTCGATTCGATCCAGACATTCAGCGCATCGTGCTGGATGTCCACGCCGACAGTTCCTTGGTCCGGACACTCGGCGGTTCCCAGCAACTAGCGTCATCCGCCCCCTTTGCCTTGATGGGTTGTGGCCGAGACTGGCTGGGCAGAGCCAGGTATGGTTTCGAGACCGCTTTCGAGAACTCCCCCTCCGTCGACCTTCCATTTCATTCGGACCGTCCCGTCTTTGATTTTGAACCGGAGGGTTCATCCCCCACGGCGACCGGAGTAGCCACCGGCGATTCGGTCGGCGTCACGGCTGTTGTCTCCTGGGCTGGCTCGCGATTGAGTCACTGGAATCCGCAAACGGGGCTCGCCTACG
Source organism: Planctomycetales bacterium (assembly GCA_020426845.1). GTDB lineage: Bacteria > Planctomycetota > Planctomycetia > Pirellulales > Pirellulaceae > JAGQPF01. The sequence continues at coordinate 12,360 of JAGQPF010000011.1, read as the reverse complement.
GGCATCTGTCGCTCGAGACAACGATTCTTCGCGCAGCCGTTGGATCCGCTCCCGCGCCGACGCTCGTTTGCCCCGTGGGACAAGCGGGGTTCCTGTTTGGACGGTTCGACCTACAACTAAGCCGCCCTGACCACCAGTCTCTGTCCGACGTGGCTCATGAGGCCGATGTATCCGTCTGTTGCATCGTTGGTGATCAGCCGACTTATCTCGTCACGGGCGACGTCGCGGGCCAGCTGCGCATCTGGGACATGAGCACGGGAAGTCTCGTCGCGACCGTCGCGCTGGGCGCGGGGCGGGTATCCCAATTGGCGGGTACCACGCACCTCGGCCGTCCCATGGTCGCCGCGCTCGTCGATGGCGAGCTTGCCATGGTCGACGTCGAGTTGGGCGTCGTGTCCCATCAACAATCCGAGCCCACGCCCTACGAGTGGATCGATCTCAAGTCTCTCGACGGTCGATTGTTGGTGGCCGCCGCCGGCAATTCCGCGGCGCCCAATCGCCCTGTGCTGTGGGAAGTCGCGGATCAAAAGCTGCTACCGGTTGCGCGCACTACATTGTCCGACATCGCGAGCGTCGCCATCGGCTATGACGGCGATTCATTGGCAGCTATCTACACAGCCGGTGGGCAGCTGCGACTCGCGACTGAGACTGCGTCGGACCAGGCAATCGCCGCCGCCCCTGCCGGCACCTGTGTGACATTTCATGAAGCGGGGCCAGCCCAGCACATCCTCGTCGTTGCTGCTCCCGAATTGCCACTGCGAACCTTGACTCGCATTCAATCCGGAACCGGCTGGGGCCAGTGGGTCGACACGACGGTCGGCGATCCACTGCCGCCGGACGAACTCCAACTTTTTGCGCAAGAGGTCACGCAATTCGACGAACACGGGACGTCCACGACCAAGCTCGCCGCCATCGTGGCGCCCCGGCAAGCGCAGTCATCGGCCACCGTGCTCGCCCTCGACGCGCAGACAGGCGAGCTACTCAACCTGTTGCTCGCGTCGCCGACGCGAAGCGGGGATGTGCCGCTCGCGGTAGGATTCGACTGGCGGCCCCACGCCGCGGTCGTGAGCGAACACGTCATTGACGTGATTGATCTCAACGCAGGTCGCTCCCGTGCGACGTTCGCGACTCCTTCCCCGGCAAACGTCGCCTTTGCACGCGCGAATCACCATCTCTGGCTCGTGTTCAGCAGCGGCACAGAGGTTCAGACTCGCGACGTCCTCGACTGGACCGCGGCGCCCGCGCTGGAATCACCCAGCGACATCGCCGTCCTGGCCGCTCGGGATGGAGTTATCCTAGCGAGCCTCGAAACCGGTGGCGCCGTCGTCTGGCACGTCGCGGAAAGCACTGACGCCGCCGACCGACTAAAGCTGCTGCCGGACCGGATGGTGGATCGTGCCTGTCTGTCGCAAATCGGCGACTCGTCCGAATTCGTCGCACTGCTTCAGACGCGCGCTGATTCCTACTTTCTCGTGCGATTTCAACAGGACCTGACGGTCGCGCCGACCATCGCTACCGTGGAGTTCTCGGAACCGCCCCGGTTGATCGACTTTGCCTGGCACGATGGCCGACTTCACCTGCTTGCCCTGAGCGATGGTGAGTCTCGCGATGCGAACGGATGGCACGTTCCCTTGGAGCCGGGCGCTGACACGATTGCGGCCACACACCGTTGGCGGTGGCGGACCGATGAGCCAGTGTCGGATGTCTGTCAGCTCAGCCACGGTCTCGGTTTTCGAGTCATCACCGCAAGCGAGTCAGGACTCCAGGCTTGGGCTGTGGAGCGATATTTGCAAGTCAACGAGCAGGGGCAAGTGTGTGCCGAGACGGCTATTCAGCCCTGGCTGGACCAGCAGGCCACAACGTCGTTGGGTTTCTCCGTCGAGCCAAGGATCGACACGCGGGGGACTCTCCACCTGACAAAGGCCGCCGATCGACGCAGGGCCATGGTCGCCGTCACCCAGAACCAAGGAATGTATTGCTTCCTGTTCAATCTGACTCAACCCGGCGGCGAGGCTGGAGCGGGCAGCGTGGTGTTTTGGCGCAACCTGGACGGCTCCATCACGGGCAGCATGGTGGAGTACCGAGAACACCAGTGCGTCGAAAGCGATCGATGCAGGCTTCTGCTTCAAGATCACCAAGGGCAACCCCATGTCGTCCTTGCTGAAGGTGCGTTTGTCTCCCAAACGGTGCTTCGCTTGGAGACCCACGAGACGGCAAAGCGATGGGTGCAGCTCAGCGGCAGCCTACGATTTAGCCTCCGCCAAAGTGAGGCGAGCATCGTTTTGGTAGACCAGTATGTCGCCATCCCGAGCGACCATCCCGATGATGATCCGGAACGTCCGGTAGTGGGCTATCTCGATTGTGTCTCTGGTTCGACGCACCTGCAGGGACCCGTTCAACTGCTGGCCTCGATGTCGGATGACAAGGTCGAGTCACTCACCTTGAAGCTCGTGCCATGCGTCTATCGGGCTATGCCTTCTGTCATGCCGCCGCGCGACGACTCCATTGCAATTGACGCTGTGCTCCCCGCCATTGGTGAAAGCGAATCCCGGTCGGAAACCGGTTGGGTCGCACTGGACCTGCGACTCCCCACGCCTCAATCTCGCTCCGGAGCGTTCTCGCTGCTTACCGGCGACGAAGCAGGCCTGCATCTATGGGAGGTGGAAGAGCGGCGCCTTCCCGTCGACCTTTGTCTCGACGACGACATTCGCCATCCCTCAGCCATCGCCCGGCCCAATGTCACTCAACTGGCGCATCTGAGCGGATTCGGAACGCGATTGCGATTCGTCGCCGAGGGGTGGAACACGCTCGACGCCAGTCCGCTTGGCGAGGAGCTAACCGGTCGGGCCTCCATCGCAAGCGAACCTCGTGAGGACCGGGGGACCGGTGATGAGGGGTTGCTCTGGCTGCTTCAGCCACTGACAAACGACGGCGGTCAACTGCGTCTGATGGACGCCAGCGTCGCGGCGGTTGTTCGCCTGCCGAGCGAAGCGGTCGGCACCCGAACGGAAAACGTCGTCGCCATTTTCCGGCCACAAACGGATGAACAGCCACTGGTCTGCCTGGGCAGTGCCACGGGGCAAGCGGCGCGCGAGTCGCTGATCGACAGCAGTCGCTTTGCGATGCACCAATCCAATCGATGGATCCTGCTTCGCCACCGGCAGCAATTGGGCGACAAGCCCGAGATTCTCCGACTGGATTTGCCGGCCCAGGGCATCTCCGCAGGCTCGGCGCCAACTCATGTCGGCGTCAACGTCTCCGTGCCGCGCGATCGAAGACGCGTGCTAACGCATTGGGAGTCCCGAAATTGGCAGCTGTGTGAACAACCGTTCGCGGTTCTCCCCGATGTAGCACGAGCCGACCGCGATCAGGATCGCACCGCGTGGCGCGAATTCGTCGTCGGCACTCCAGTGGCCGATCGACGGCTGCAGCGCGAAACAATTCCCGTCGAGCACTCGGTGTTGCTTCAGGAGGCCACCGCCTTCGAAGAAATGCCCGACCCTTGGCTCGCGCCGCATCCGTCCGGGATGGTGTCGCTCGTGGAAGACCTTGGTGAGTCGCCGTCCTCGCCATGGACGCTCAGCTCGTTTCAGCCGGCAGAGATGCGCGTGCGGTTGGCGGCGGACAAGCCCGGCGCCATGGTGCACCACCGCTTTCAGTTCGCAGCTCGTGACCTGAATGACGAGTCCGAAACGGACGACGTGCCCGTGCAACTTCACGAGTCGCTCGAGGTTGCGATTCGCGAGCCGATGCAGCTGAATACTCCGATCGGGTCGTCACTGCAGTTGCTGCCCGATCAATGCGGTGTCCAGCCGTTTGCCAGCGGCGCCATGGCTCACGTCTCCTTCGCATGGAAGGAGACACTGGGAACAGTTCCCGTCACCGCGACCGGCGAGTGCGTCATTCGCCAGGCGCCCAGCCAGGCCGAGGAGGGCGCTGAGCTTTCCGACCTGCGATTGGAGCTGATGCCCGAGTCGCGAAACTGCCTGCAAATGATCGTGCAAATCAACGACCAACTGGTCGACATGGGACCGCGTCAGCCGCAGTTTCCACTTTACGACTCACGTCAAGCGGCCAAGACGTTTCAGCAAGTCACCCCTCAGTCACTGCTTCATCGCTGCTATCAACCGGGTCTGCAGCCGCCTCTGGATGTTGATTTGCTGGAATCGCGGCGAGGCGCCCACTTGATCCATCGCTCCAGTTCGGAGGTCGTCGTCTGGTCGCTTTCGCTGCTGCCGCCGACCTTGGCCTACAAAGGTCAAACGTCGAACTTTACCGTCGACAGTGTGGTCACCGGCGCCACCTCCGGCGCCACGGCAAAGATCGTCGGGGACTCCGACGAGGGTGACGCCGGCATACTTACGCTCGCCGAGATCCGTGGCGAGTTTCACGATGGCGAGACGATTGCCGACGCAGCTGGCGGAGAAGCGATCGCCGATGGGGCAGTGTCCCGCCCGAGCGGCTTTCCGGCCGGCACACCGCAAGCCTGGCTGCCCACGGCTGGCGAGTTCGCGGCGTTGCCCCATCCTCTGCAATGGCGGGGAGAGCCCGCGCTGATGGGCGCCGAGGACGGAAAGCTCACCATCTGGTCACTAAACAGTGCCGGCGCGCCAATCGATGAGATACCCTCTCAGCCGGATGTGGTCGCCATCGACTCGGACCGCGTGCGACACACGGAGCAAGGCGCCGAACGCGAGTGCTTCGCTGTGCTCCAATTCGGAGGAGCTAGCCGGATTCGCGTCTGGACACGGGCCGCGGACGACTCACTCGTTTCGATCACATTGACCCCGCCCGATCCAGCGATGGCACTCGACGAACTGCGTCTTCGCGCCACGGGCGCCGGGCGCGTGTCACTGTTTGCATGGAGTCGCGAAGCACAATTGCTGCACACGTGGCGGCTGAGCACGGACGAAGCAGGGCAGTGGATCCCCTTGTCCGTCGATGACCACGCCACGGTCACACTCCCCGCGCTTCACTTGGCCACTGTGCTGACCAACGACGCTCCGGAATCCTGGCAAGTGCTCACGGCCATCGACGATCGCACCGTCGCCGTCTGCGACCGCACCGGAGAGACCGTTCGGGAAATCCGCGCCGCATCCACGCTCCAGCGGATCTTCGTCCGACGGATCAACGGCAAGCACTACCTCGTCGCCACCTGCGAGCGTGGCATCCAACTCTGGGAACTCGCCACGGGCCAGCTGTTGCGCGAGCTTCCACCTACTTCCGGTGGCGCTAACGCCGGCGCCACTATCTCCGCCCAAGGCGGGCGCGTTGTGCTCGTCAGCTCGTCGCCCCTTCGAGCCGTCGAAGTCCACGATCTGTTTCTGCTCAACCAGACCCCTCCCAACGTCTTCTTGGTCACTTCGCTGCCCGATTTGGGACCGATCCCGCGCGCTGACGCCGATGACCAGTCGCCGCCGGGCGTGCCGGTCAAGGTTAAGCACAACTCGGCCACGCTCGACTTGCACGTTCGTCTGCACCCCGTGCTGATGATCGAATCCCAAACGGCTGGTGGCGTTTATGTCACCGAGCTGGGCGGCGTTTTCGACGCGCCGATCGCCGAAATGGATGGCCGGCGACTCTACCAACTCAACACCAACAACTTGGGTGTCGCATCGGCGGAACAGGCACTGCCCTGGGACACTGCCACGTCGGTGCGTTTGGCCTGGCGAGGTCCTCTGCTCGACGGTGACACCGTGTTCGAGCCGCGGACGGTTGTCGAGGTTGTCTATCCCGATCCAAACGCGGTGAAACGCATCCAATTGGTGCCGTTCTCGGCCACGGCGCCCAAGTGTGCCGCCGTGCTCGTCGTTGACGAGCTGGACGAGAGCCAACAAGTCGAACGACAAGTGATGCAGCGCACGCTAATGTTTGGAGACGCGGCCAACGCCACGTTCGGAGAAGGCGTTCTGCGCAGGCGGCTCGGCAAGGTTCAGTTCGCCTTTGAAACGACGGACCGCGATGACGTCGACACGCCGCTGCCACAGCTCGAGCGTCAGCGCCTGGGCATTATTCTCGCCAAATACTTTATCGACGGCCAAACGCTCAGCGACGCCGTGGAGCTGAAGCATCCGGAGGTTGACGGGTAAAACCGAATCAACGCAACCGTACTATCCGGCGAACCCGGCGTACTTCAGTGCGCTCCTAGCTCGTCTAGAATCGCATTCACGACCGGCGGGTGAAGCGGCTTGCGGTCGAAAAAGAACGGGTCGGCGCCATGGCTCGCGGGACGGTCCATATCGATCAGGCCCTTGACGTGAGCGTACATGTCGTTGATCGGCACGTCGAATTCGTCCATCACCTTGGCGGCGATCGCGTTGTACTCAATCTCCAACCCAAGCTGAAACACGTTGCTCGTCGAATGGCGGATTGGCGTCGTGCTTGCCCAGATCAGTTTGGCGTTGGTGGCCCGCAATCGCCCCACCAGCTCCCGCAGTTTCTCCTCATAGACTTTGGGCGAGGTGGCGCGCACGCCGCCCGCCTCGATCGGCATGACGCGAAACGACTTCATGCCAGGGGCGCGATGGACCAAATCCCCCAGTCCAACGTTGAAGTGAATCAGATCCCACGGGCCTCCGCCAACTAGCGATTCGAAATTCTTCAGCACGGTCTGAACATTTCGCACCTCGCCGGGCTGCAGGGCGACGTACACGACCTCCACTCGCCCCTTGAGCTCCTTTGCGGCGTCGCCTGCCGGTTGCTGATAGACGCTGTCGCCAAGGATCAGCACCCGTGGCAGCCGTTCCTCCGCCACGCCGTCCGCCGCGCCAACGATCAGAGCGCACGCGCATACCCGCAGCAGCCACGATGCGGCGCTCAAGCGAAGGTTTCGCAGCCGGAAAGCGATCATCACTCACCCCAAACATTCAGCGATGCGGCCGGTGCTGTCCGCGAACTTCTCCGCCGGCACGTCGACGGCGTTGAGCATCGAGACAAACAGGTTGGCCAGCGGGACCTTCTTGTCGTCTTCGAAGGCATGCAGCTGTCCGTGACGGAATCCGAGCCGGTTGCCGCCGGCTAGTTGCAGGGGATAGTTCTTCGTGCTGTGCGACGCGTGCGGATGAGCCGACCCCCAAAGCACCACGGTGCGATCGAGCATATTGCCGTCGCCCTCGGTGGCGTCCCGCAGTCGCTGCAGAAAATACGCGTGCTGCTCCGCTCGCCAGCGATCCCACTGGCCGGCATACTCGGCGGGGCGTTTGTGGGCAATGTCGTGCGTCGCGCCTTTGTAGCCAAGCACATACGTCGCGTAGTTCCACATCTCGCTGTCCTGCGACTGCTCACTCTCCAACATCAGCGTCGCGAAACGCGTCGAGTCGGTCTGAAATGCGAGAAACGCCAAGTCGTACATGCAACGAATGTACTCCTGCGGATCCTTATGCGACACCTCCAAATTCAAGCCCTTCGTATCCACGTTGGGCAAGGGAGAGTGCGTCCATTGGCTCGTGCGCTCGACACGCTGCTCAAGCGCGCGAATCGAATCCAGATACTCCTCCACCTTCGCTTGGTCGCTGTGGCCGAGGTGGTTCTTGAAACTGCGGCTGTTCTCGAGCATCAAGTCGAGAATGCTCGCCTCGCGTTTCAGCCCGGCACGCACCTGCTCAACTCCCTTGCCCGCGTAGGGATCAAACAGCCGGTTAAATATCTCCTGAGGCTTGTGCAACGATGGAATGGGACGCCCCGGGCCCCGGTGGGACAGGGTTTTGCTCGACCCGTACGAGCCGGTTCCGCCCTCCGTCCCCAGCACCAACGACGCGTATCGCGTCTTGTGTCCATGCAGGTTGGCAGCGACCTGATCGATGGAGATGTTGTTGGTCTTCTCGTGCTCGGTCATGTCGGCGCCGGTCGCAAACACGTCCCCGCTGCTATGTCCGCCCATCTTCCACCCGCCGCGGTGGTCGAGCCCGCGGAGGTAACTGACGTACTCCCGAAGTGGCTCGAAGGGAGCGGACGACTTGTTGAACGTGAGCGCACCGGGATCCTTGCAGGGCCACCAGCTCCATTCGTGGTGCGGATGGTCGCCAGCAGGAACACCGCTGGCCCCGTTTGGCATGTAGGCGCCGTACGCGAAGTAGCTGACCAACAGACGCTTCGGCAACTCCATGTCGGCAGCACCCGCTGCCCATGCCATCTGCTCCAACAGTGGCAAGCCCAATGCGATTCCGCCGCCGCGCAGCAAGTCGCGACGGTTCAAATGCCAAGATTTCTGTTTCATGAACGTCTGTCCGTTACTCGCTGTCCGCACGAAATGTTCTACTTTGGCAAATCATGACAATCATATCCTGCAGACCCGCGTTGCGCTGATTCGCCGAATCAAGCAAATCCTGCACCGCAAATCGGTCCCGCCAATCCAGATTGCGACCGATGGCGTAGCTGAGCAGGCGCCGCAGCACGTTCTCGGCAATGTCGTCGCTCCGCTGCTCCACCAAGTACGTCTTGAGCTCTCGCATCCCATCGACGCGCGGGCCACGAGGCACACGTGAATCTGCCAGAACCGGAACGGTATGGATGGACTGAAGGTACTCGGTGTAGCCCGCAAGGTCACGATGAATCTGCTTACTGAAGCCGCTCACTCGCACGCCATCCTTGGGGACGAGCGGCTGATACTTGCCGATGGCATTGTATCGCTCAAACGGAATGCCCCAGGGATCGAGTCGCGAATGGCAGTCGTTGCAGCTCTCTTGTTGGCGATGTTTCCTCAGCAGTTCGCCGATCGTCAACGCCTGTTCCGCGGACTCACCGGCCGAATCCGCAAGCGCGGGCACGTCGGCTGGCGGCGGCGGCACATCGTCCCCCAAGATCGCCTCGCGCAGCCAAACGGCGCGATAGATCGGATGCGGAGCGGTCCCCGTCCCGTTGCCAATCAAGATCGAACCGTGCGTCAACAGCCCGCCGAGCCGATGTTCCGGCTTGATCGCCACAGGTCGCAGCTCATCGCCCTGCACACCGGCGACGCCATAGTGTGCCGCGAGCGGCTGGTTCAAGTAGGCGAAGTCCGAGTCGACGATGCTCGAGACCGGAGCGTTGCGACGAATTAGTTCCGACACGAAGCCAACGGTCTCGTCATGCATGTAATCGCGAATCGTGGGGCGATAGGGCACCTCCGTGCCTTGCCGCTCGCCAGCCGCAACGTAGTAAAGAAAACGCGGGAACAGTTCGCGGTTGATCGGCGCCGTCTTCAGCTTGGCCAAGCTGAGCCATTGGCTCGTGAAGTTGTCGACGAAGTCACCCGAGCGTTTGTCGGCAAGCATTCGGCGCACTTCCGATGCAATCACCTCGGGACCATCGAGCTTCCCCTCGGCCGCAAGCTGAAACAACTGCTTGTCCGGCATGCTCCCCCAGATAAAGTAGGACAGCCGGGAGGCCAAGGCGAATTGAGCTGTCGTCGTCTCGCCGTCCGCTACGGTGTGAAACAGAAATTGCGGCGCCACCAACACCATCGCCAATGTTTCACGCATCGCCGGTTCCAACGAGCCTAACTCGGGAGCGACCAGGTCATAGATGCCCGCGAACCTCTCGATCTCGCCTTCGGTAGGCGGCCGCCGAAACGCTCGAGTCATGAATCGTCGGAGCACCTCGCGGACGTATGCCCCTGGATCGCTTTCGCGCAGCGGAGAGTCAAAGAGGATGCGAGCGTGATGCTCCGGAGGCCAAACGTCGGCCAGCGGAGCTTCAAACTCCATCCACTCAATGACCGCGCGGGGCATCGCAAGGTCTCGCTGGCCGTCGTTGAGCGTGCCATCGTCGTACAAGTTTTGCGGAGTGATCGTCAGCGCATCGGGCTGACGCTTCCCTCGCACAACCCGGCCTCGCTCGACGGGATGGTTTTCGATGCGACCGCGGAACTCAATGATCTTCGGCTCGTCCGGGCTGTTACGGAACCGAACGGTTCCGACCGGCTCGACGCGTTGGGTCGCGCTGTTGACATTGAGCCCATATCCCATCACCAACCGCAGCGGCAACTCATCGATTCCGGGCGGCAGGATCGCGGCCGCTTTGACGCGAATGCGAAACTCGCCCGTCTTGGGAAAACTTCGCACCCCCATTCCCCACGCGGGCGTGTTGCGACGGTTGCCCCAGGGGCTGACTTCATCGGCGCCGAGCCCGCGATCCAGTCCGTGTGGCTTCCACTCCTGCCGAGTGCGCAACGTCTCGGGCTTCTCCGGATCAACAATGGCGCTGGCCAGCGCTCTCCGCGCACAATCCAGATAGCGGTTGATCTGCTCGGGCCCCAGCCGCATGAACTCGGCCGTGTTGTTGAACCGGTACGGCTTGACGGGATCCTTGGGCAGTTGCTCGATCAACTTCAGATCGATGCCGAGCAAGTCGCGAACCGTGTTCTCGTACTCAAAGTTCGTCAACCGCCTCGCGCTCGCTGCCCGATCGCTTGGATCGGCCGATGGGTCGCGCTGCGCCATCCCGGCCGCCGCGCGACGCAGACCCGCCTCAATGCCGGCAATCGCCGCCCGCCGAGCAGCCTTGGCCGGCTGAGGCTCATCTTCGGGCGGCATTTCGCGGCTTTCGAGCGCCGCCAAGATCGCCGACCAACGCTCCGCATCGCGGGGACTCGCCGGGTCGGCCAGCGAGCCCATGGAGAGCCCGCCTTTGCTCGTGGTGGCGCCATGGCAACGCGCGCAATGCTCCGCGAGAAATTCCGTTGGCCCTGTCGCCGCTCCCGCCGTCGGTTCCTCCGCGCGGGCCAAGCCCATCATGGGCAACAAAACGAACAGAATCACCGAGAATCTTCGATGCATGCCGAACTTCAACGGTTTGCAAGTGCGCCACACGCTTGACGTGCGTCGTGGATATTGCGCGCGGCGGGCGAGGTTCTTTGGGCTTGCGCCCAAGGCTAACCTCTGTCGCCGCTGTCGGGGCTGTCGGGGCTGTCGGGGCTGTTGCGCGCGACGCGCGTCAATCAGTTGGACTGCATCAGCTCGACCATCGCTTGGCCCATCGCCTCGCCAATGTTCATGTAGGTCACCGCGTTGCCGCCGTAGTGACTGTTGGAGGCGCCGCCCTGCGAGAGCGGGTGCGAGTAAACCGTGGCCACGTTCCCTTTGAACTCCGGATACTTGCCAGTCTTGCCGTCGACGGCAAGCTGAGCTTCCAGAATGCGGCCCTCGTTGCCTTCCGCTCCCTTGGCGGTTTGCCCGAGCGTGGCGCAGACGAACTTGGCGTTGGGGGCATTGAAGTCCTTGCGCAGCTGCTTGATCAGGTGCACGAGGTTTTGCTCGTAGCGGCTCGCGTGACCGGCGTCGTAGCGATCCTTATCGCCTTGCCAAAAGAAGAAGCCGGCCACCTCGTACTTTTCGGCGCCGGGGTAGTACGTGCCCAGCTCCTCGAGGACCTGCTTCGCGCGAGCGATATCGCCGTCGTATTGCATGCCCGCGTACCAGTTGATTTTCTTTGGCTCTGTGCCCTTCTCCCAACGCAAGGGAGTCTCCTTGTATCCGGCGTAGTGCCAGACTGTTCCCTTGTCTTCAAACTCGAACGAGGCGCTGCCGGGCGGCAACAAGTCCCAACTGAGACTGCGATTGCCAATGCAGCTCTTGAGCAACATCACGGGCGCGTCGGTGGCGTGCCCCACGTAGTGGCCAATGCCGACCTCCGGTCCGATCGCGCGTCCTTTGATCGTCAGCCACTCGTTGTTGAAAACTTTTGAACCGCCCGTCCCGCTGCCCATCACGCGGACGTTGCGGACATCCATTCGCTCCGTCCAGTTGCCTTCCCCATCGACCAAATAAGGGTACAGACTCTTCTCTTTGACCGCGTGCTCCAGCGTGCCCTCCTTGTCGGCGGGTCCAATTTTGCCGAACCCGAGCATATTCGACTGTCCCAACAGCACATACACCTGCACAGGCTTGGACATATCGGCGGGCTTGCCATCGGGGTCGGGCAGCGGATCCGCCGCACCGGCCGGCAGCGCGGCCAAACAGATCGCCCAAACCACCAAGCAGAACATCGGGTAACTTCGCTGACTCATCGTGTCTCCTGCATCTCGTCTTTCGCAATTGCTCAAATGCGGCTGCGGGCTCCATCGGTCGGGCCTCCATCGCTGGCGAACCCTACGACGCCCGGTGGATCAGTCGGGCCTCCATCGCACGCGCCCCTTGTGAGGCCCGGGACCGGCCACCCATTTTGTGAAGTTACTATTGTGATTCATCCGGAGCGGATTTGCAGCACCGCTGATAGAGCCAGAATGCGTCGGATAGCCGGATTGCGTCGAACAATCCCCAAGATGGTCAGAGCAAGCGAACGCCGGGCGAATCCAGCTCAGTCGCGCCGAAGCTTCCGAAGCCGCAATTCGCGGAACTTCGAGACGGTGTAATAGGCGGTCTCCAACTCCACGGCGCCGGGCTT
>JAGQPF010000647.1 GCA_020426845.1 Planctomycetales bacterium | reverse complement strand
TTTTCACCTGATTGAGCGGGATGTTGTAGGCCAGCAACCGGTCCGGATCGACCACGACCTGGTATTGCCGAACAAACCCGCCAACGGCTGCAACCTCCGAAACGCCATCGAGCGCCGTCAATTCATACCGGAGGTACCAGTCCTGAAGGCTGCGCAGTTCGGAAAGGTCAAACTCCGCCAATCTCAGATCGGTATCACCATCCCACGGACATTTGCCCCCGTGCTCAAACATTCTGACCCGTTCGAGTCGCTCGCGGATCTCTTCTGGGGCATCTTCACGTTCTGCATACCATTGACCCGAATGCTCCGGATCCTGGTACATTCCGTTGGGATGTTTGGGGCAGTAATAGCCGTTACGAACCGAGTACTCGTAGACCCATCCGACGCCTGTGGCGTCTGGGCCCAACTGGGGTGTGACACCTCTTGGAATCCGGCTGGCGACGTAATTCAGATACTCCAGCACACGTGACCGCGCCCAGTAGATGTCGGTTCCATCCTCAAAAATGATATACACGAACGAGTACCCAAACATCGAGTATCCGCGGACCACCTTCGCGTAGGGAACCGCGAGCATTGCCGTGGTCAATGGATACGTCACCTGGTCCTCAACGACCTGTGGCGCCTGACCGGGGTACTCGGTGAAGACGATGACCTGGACGTCGGACAAATCCGGGATCGCGTCGAGACGGATATTGAAGACCGTCCAGATTCCGCCTGCGACGACGAACGACGTGAGGATGAGCGTCAGGAACCGATTGCGGCAACAGAATTCGATGATTCTTGCGATCATGGCGCTGGGTGTCCCCTACTTTGTTTCCAAGAGGTTGCCGCAGTCGAGCATCTTGAAGCCATAATAGGGGTTGGCTTTCTTCTCGGTTGTTTGAATCCAATCGGCCTTGGCCATTGGGCAACGGTAGATGAAAAGCTTGGGCCACCGATTCGCGTCGGGACGCTGGTGCGCTATCACTGTTCGCATTGCAGCGCTCAGTTGTGCAAATTGTGTGCGATCACCGGATAGGTCGGCGCCTCGCACCTTCAACGCCGCCGCATGAACGGCGTTGACGCTGTCGAGCAGCTCTTTTTTGCCCGGCGGGGCTTCCCTTTGGAGCGCATCCCGCAATTTCTCACTCGCGTCCACGAGGCCGAGCGCGTGAAGAGCAACTTCCGCCGTGCTGTCGCGGGCAAATCGCTCCTGAAGTGCCAAGTAGTGCTCCATCAAGTAATCCACCTGCTGTGCGACGGAAGCGCCACCGTCCCCCAAACCGACAATCCGTTCCCTAGGCAGAAGCTGCATGGCGCAGATGGGACATGTGCCCGGCTCGTCGCTTGTGGTGCGATCCGGATGCATCGGGCACACAAATTGTCCCTTCGCCGGCGTGGCTTTCACGGGTCTTGCGGCCCATTCCACTTGTTCAATGGGTTTGAGTTTCATGCCGCAAGTCGGGCAACGACCTTCGTCGTGAGAGAACTGCCAGCATTCCTGCATGGGGCAGACGAATCGGGCATCGGACGGGATGGATCGGCCGACATCCGCGGACACCGCCGACGGTGTTGCATCGGAAGGTAGTTCGCCGGACGGGCTACTCTTGGCCATCGCCTCTCCGAGCCATGGGCCGCGGAAAGCGG
>JAGQPF010000646.1 GCA_020426845.1 Planctomycetales bacterium | reverse complement strand
GCGCTAGCTCCGTGGAGCGTCGCAAATTGCTGATAACCCAGAGGCCGAAACATCCAGCCAGCAACCAAATGCCCAGCACCACAGGGATGATTCGCAATGCCTCGAAAGTGCCATGGCGTTATTCATCCATCCTCATCCCCTTGATGTTGTCGAGACGCAAAGCTTCGCAAGCATCATGCAATTCCGCGCCTTGCACCTCAACGGCATCGGCCTTTGACAACTGGACCGATTTCAAGCGATTGTCGGAAGGCAAGTTAGAGAGGCACAAAACCCCTCGACATTCAATTGCCCGGATCTCCTCCAATTGTGCGGCACAGCCCAGGTCGACCATCGAAAGTTGGATGCCACGGAGTTCCAGCTTGTGAAGGGAACTTGGAGCAACAATCGCTCCGCCCAGGCCATGGTTAGTAGTAACCAGGAGCCACTCCAACGCATCGGGCAGCCCTTCTAGTTCGCTGAGGTCACAATGGCGAACCTCCAACTCCTTGATGGTTGTCTTGGGATCCCACTTTCCCCGCACTTTGCAGTCGCGCAGACGAATTGCCTGGATGCTAGGCGGCAGGAGACTGACATCGATGAAATTACTGCAGAGGTGCGCCCCCAGATAAGTCGTCGATCAATCCTCCCGCACGTTCGACGCGGCTTTCCACAATGTCCCGCTCGAAAACGACGATGGCACCAAGAATGCCGCACACGCCGGGGCTTTTTGCGCGTGATCGTGCGGTTTAGCGGGGCGCGCGCGATTCCCTGGGCTTGCGCCCATTGCTAACTTCTGTCGCCCCTGCCGGGGCTTTTTGCGCCCTAGGACTCAGTTCTGCCGCCCCTGCCGGGCCTGCCGGGGCTATTGCGCGTGTCATGCGCGATTCTTTGGGCTCGGGCGGCTCTCAGTGCCCCGGGCTTGGCGTCGGTGTCCGGCGCCTCACTGCGCATAAAAGAAGCCACTTGACCCATGGCTGGTCAAGTGGCTTCGAATGGGAGCAGCAATGCACAGTATGGTGCTGGTTGTCCGCGAACCGCCGGTCACTTACCTCAAACGCAGGCGACTCATTCTGAGGCGCAGGCGACCACAACGGAACACAAACGACCGATCACCGGTGAGATGCAAGTTAGCCTATGCGACTGCTGTCGATTCTTGAGAATCGGGCAGCCATCCAGGCCGGGGCGGTCGAGGCGTCATTTCGTCGAAACTTGATGACGGGCCATCGACTGCCGGCATCGCGGAAACCAGCAACATCTTCGGAATGCAAGGGGCTGTCGGAATAACCTCCCGTTTGACGGTTGGGATCATCCGTGGAGGGAGGCTACTTGCGAGGCCACATTAGTAACGCAGGATGCAGTCAAAGGTCAGCCGGTTTTTCAGCACGTCCCGGCGATCGGTCAGCGGGTTCTCTCACGCCAAGCCTAGCTCGAGATTGCCGCTCGGCTTGTACTTGGCGCCGAAGGCTCCGGTCACGATGTCGTTGCCGGCCACGCCGACTGAACCGAGGTTGATCAGGTCGCCACCTTCAATCGGCAGCGGGAACGCGGTTCCGGCGCCCATGTAGTGGTACCAGTTGATCTCGCCGAGAACATAGATGTTCGAGTTGCCGAAGCGATGGTCGAGGTGGTTCGACCAGTAAGAGAGCGAGCTCTCTTCGCCGCGGTCCGTCGGGAGCAGCAAGCCGGCGCCGCTGATCTAGTGGTTGTCCGTCCCCAGCTCGGTCATGCCCGTCAGAAACGCATGGAACAAGCCGCCACCGTTGCCCTGGCGAGCGCGAGTGCTGCCGATCGGCAACTCGTAAGTGGTGCCGACGCTCAGCAACCGCTGATCTTGAGGATTCACGATCAGGTTGTACTTGAGGCCCACGTTGATGTCGGCCCAGCCGTCGCGAACCAGCGGGTTGCTGGACGTGATAAAGCCGTCCTTGGTCGCGATCAACGACAGGCGATCGGTGATTGCTGCCCGCACCTGGGCGGCGAACACCTGGGCGTGCCCGCCCAACGCGGCGGCGGGAATGTTCTGGTTCAGGTAGATGATCCGGGCTTCGGTCAGCGTGCGAGGATCCTCGAAGAAGACCGGGTTGGTCATCGGGCTGATGAAGCCGTCAAACTGATGGTCGCTGGGCTGGAGCAGTTGGCCGAGCCAACCGCCACAACAGCAACTGTCGCAGCAATTCCCACAGCCGCAGTTGGCTTCACAGCCACACGACGGCGAGGCACAGCCCGACGACGCGCAGCCGCAGCCCGAGGACGCGCAGCCGCAGCTGGCTTGCTCGACACATGAGGTCAGCACGACCCCCGGATCTCGTTGCCAATTGGGATCGCCGAGCACGCCTAGCGGCTCGGCTGCCGTGACGCCTTGCGTCAACATGACACCGACCAAGGCGAGCGGGATCATTAGATTCCGATAGTGGTGTTTCATTTGTCCGCCGGAAAGGTTTGAGGAGTGGAAGTTGAAAATCGGTCGTTCCAAACATGTCGATCGTCAACTGGCGGGCTGGATATCCAAATCTCCGGGCATTATCGAAATTGATTCCCCAAGCGGAAAACCTTGACATCAGGGCGCCGCTGCACCTCGACGGACCACGGCCTCCTCCGGGAAATGCGGAGGTAGTGACACGATCTGGTCATCACGATCTGGTCATCACGATCAGGCCATCTCAACGGTCGAAAAACATCGCGGTGCGACAACGCGTCCATCCGGGCCCGGGTAGCTGTGCGGGTTGCGCAAAGCGTGCCGAACTTGTGGACTGCATTCAGCATGGGGCCCGCCGGACGCCGATCCCCGGAAGGTCACACAACCGCCCCCGCACTCGAGTTCCCCCCCTGATGGCTCCTAATCAGCACCAATTGTTGGACGAGATTGACGCGAGGCAGGATGCGGTGCTGCAGGAGCTTGACGAACTCAATCTCCGCATCGAGTCGACGATCCAGCAGATCCTGGAAGAACGGAAGGCCGCTGAGGAAGGCCAGACCTCGCCTCCATCGCAGGCGACCCTTGTGAGTCCCGGTGGACCGGCTGAGCACCAAGACACGGCCGCCAAGGCCGCCTGAGACAAGATGGTCGCGTACGACGGACTTCCAGTCCGTCGAGGATCGAGACGAGACAACGCGTCCACGAATCGGATGCCCTAACCTTTTTTCGATAGATTCCTTAAGAATTAAACAGGACTGTCCACGACGGACTGGAAGTCCGTCCTACGGTTTGACGGACTGGAAGTCCGTCCTACGGTTTGACGGACTGGAAGTCCGTCCTACGGTTTGACGGACTGGAAGTCCGTCGTACTAGGGGCCGTGAAGAGAGGTGTGGAGGCGGCGCCGGAAAGCAATGCGGATGGGAGCGTCCCTCTGGACAAGCCCCCCAGGATTCGATAGACTGCGGAATTACCCTGAATCGGGGGGCTAGGGACTATTGACAGCCCCCAACCCGGCAGCCGCATTCGCCCCAAAGAAGGCGACATTGGAGAAGGCAATATGGTACGCATGCTCGTGCGTGAACGAGAGAGCATTCAAGAGGCCGTGCGAAGGTTTCGGAAGCTGGTGGAACGCAGCGGCGTGAAGAAGGAAATGCGTCGTCGCGAGTACTACGAGAAGCCAAGCGAGACCAAGCGGAAGGCCCGCCTTCGCGCCGAGCGCCGCGCACGCCGCGAGCGAATGATGGCCTCCTAGTGCCCCGTCAGCACTAACTAATGCGTTGGTTTGGTGCCTCCCAAGCTCGTGCCACAGGCTGCCAGCCTGTGATTCCGCCACAGCACCGTACGTAGGGCGGCCCTTCCGGGCCGCCCGAAGCGCATGGACACCAACCACAGCGGCTAACCGCTGCTGGCGGCCCAGAAGGGCCGCCCTACTGCTGGCGGCCCAGAGGGGCCGCCCTACTGCTGGCGGCCCAGAAGGGCCGCCCTACTGCTGGCGGCCCAGAGGGGCCG
>JAGQPF010000010.1 GCA_020426845.1 Planctomycetales bacterium | reverse complement strand
GCTACGGACGCTCTCAGTGGCGGCTGCTCGCTGCGCACTTGTGAAGTTCTGTCGATTCGGTTGAGCTTGCCGTGCCGAAGAGACCAATGAAAGTCGTCGGCACATCGAGACGATCAATAGAAGTGGAGGAATTTGGTCCGGCGGGCGTTCCGCACCGACGACCGCCCTCCCTGCCGAGGCCGCAATTGGTCAACTCGAGCAGCTGCCTGGACGGCAAATCAGAGACTCCCAGGAGGGGATGCACCCAGGGAGATCGCCAATGTCCTTCGCTTGGCTGAATGTCTTCGTGTTTCTCGCCTTCTGCCTGATTGTGGCCTTGATCGGCGACATCATCGCTGCCGACGCGTAGTGCAGGTTGCCGGCCTGCAACCCGCGGCAAGCAAATCCAGGCACCACAGGCTGGCAGCCTGTGCCACGTTACTGCGAGTCGCGCAGGTCGGTCCAATCGATGTCCACTCGCGTTCGCACGCGCGAGGCGCACTCAATGTAGTCCCGGCGGCCCTCGGCGAGCACGGCGGCCGCTCGCAGCAGCGGCACTTGGCCGACTTCATAGCAGACGACGACGTCGTCGTCATAGCTGCGGAGGATGGTTGGCTCTTGCTCGGCCTCGTCGCGGAAGAACGATTTGGCGGTGTTCTCCGAGCTGGCCTCGGGGATCATCACCAACAGTCGCTGTACACCGCCGCAACCTCGCAATGCGGGTGTGGCATGGTGCAGCGCGTGAGTCATTCGGACGGCGCGGGGCGGCACGCCCGATTCGGGGAAGCAGGCGACTTCGCTTTGTTGCAGTTCGATCGTCAGTGCGCGGCGCGCCGCGCGGCGGAGTCCGGCTGCCGCTGCCGCCGTGTCGGGAGCGATTTGCTCCATTGCGTCGTACACAATGTTGCGCCCCGAGAGCTCCGTCAGCTCCCGTCGCGATTCCTGAACCAGCCGTTCGACGCCGGGTCCGGTGAGGTAGCTTAGCGCCGAGCGGGCCGCGTCGCTGCCGGCCCTCACTCGCTCATTGGTTGGTTCGAGCCGTCCCTTCGCCAGCTCCCAGGCCTTGGCCAAGTCGCGCAGGTCGGTGTCGGCCTCCTCGAGCGTCGGGATGATGAACTGAGCAAAGCGTGCGACGCAGCGATACGCCATCACGTCGAGTCGCAGTTGCGAATAGCGCAGCAGCTCTTCCTCGGAGGGGATTCGCGGGACCGGAGGCCCCTTGGGCTCGAGCGGCTCGACGGCGGTCAGCAGCATCTCTTGCCGCTTGATCTGCTCGGCGATCTCCTTGATTCTCTCGTCGCACTCCTCCGACATTCGCTGCAGGTGTCGAATTAGGATGCGAGTCAGGTAGCGTGCGCCGCCGACGCGCGCGTCCTGGTGTTCGACGACGCGACGCAGCCAGATGCCGGCCTTGTGGCCGCAGGCCTCGGCCAGCGTCCGGAGACGCATGGTTAGCTGTGCCTCCAGCGCGGGCGGCTCCTTGCCGGCGCGCGTGCCCACGGGCACCGGCTCGCCAAAGGCGGCGCGGGCCGTGTTGAAGAAGTCATTGGGCGACCAGTCCAGGCCGGCGGCCTTGCCCTTAGCGCGGACTTCGCGCAGCATCCGCCGAAGAAAATCCAACGTGCCGTTGCCCAACTCGGCTTCGAGCAGACGGTCGGCGGCGGACTTGATGGCGGCGACATCCAACGCCAGCTTGGCGGCTCGCTGTTTGGCGAGCTCGTGGAGCGACGCTTTCCGCTCGGGCGTGAATTCGATTTCGGTCTTCTTGATGGTGGCGCCGACCGACAGGTTTCGCAGCAGCGCCGAGTTCGTATCGGGCGGCTCGGGATCTCGGCCCTGCCAGTATTCGGACAAGCTGTGCGCCAGCCGTTCGACGGCCGCCTCCATCCACTCTTCGTCTTCCATGCCGACGCGGTCGAGCCCGAAGGTGCGGATGTGGACGCGCGCGCCGCCGCTCTTGGCGGGCACTCGCTCTTGTTCGCGGCAGTGGCGGAAGAACACGCCGCCCGTGGTGACGCTGTCCAAGTACAAGTACTCGGCCAGGCGATGGACGGCGTCGGCAAACTCCTGATCGTTCAGTCGCTCGCCAATCGGCACCAGATAGGCGTCGTCAAACGGAGGCTGATCGGCTCGCGCCGGCTTGAGGCCGCAGGCGCGGTCGCCGGGATAGCCGCGGCGGGCAAAGTGATACCACTCTTCGGAGAACGCGTAAGCGTTCACGGCCGCCAGCTGCCGAATCGTTTGGTCGCCGCCGACGGCGTGAGGCAACATGCCGCGAATGTCGACTTGTTCAATTCCCATGCCGGCCAGGATCTGTCGGCAGGCGTAGGCGAGATCGAGGATCATGCCGCTGCCGGTGGCGCCGGAGACGGAGCCGACGAGCACCACGGAGAAGCCGTTGTCGAATCGCACTCCGCCGGATCGGGAAGTGGCGCCGATGCCCTCGGCGTCGCGGGCCCTCACGATCGCGCCGTGAATCGCCTCGAACAGCCGCGCCGCGTGGTCGACCATGGCCAGACGGCCGAGCGGCCGGCGACCTTCGCATTGTTGCGAGCGGGGGATGTTGTAGAGCCAACGCCGGCTGAGCCATTTCAGCAAGTCGTTGGACATCGAACGGTAATCTTCGGGGCGCCGCAGTGGGGCCGCCAGCACCTCTTGCGGGTCGAGCAGCGTTTGCGAGATGTTGCTTTGCAGCTGTTGAATCGCTTTGGGATCCGTGTCGATGGCGAGCAGCTGAAACGGCGAGATTTCGCCATTGAATCGATGCGCCAAGCGGCCTTTGATCGCCGAGAGCACATTGCCGCCGATGCCTCCCACGCCGAGAAACAGCGTGGGCCGGCAGCGCAGCCCGACGTCGGGCAAGTGCGTGGCCGAAAGCAACGCCTCGGCCTGAGCCTCGGGCAGCTCGGCGGACGCGACTGGACGGCTCTCCGGCTTGCGGCCAATGATGATCGCGGGCGTGGTGACCTCTTCCTCCAGCGACTCGCCCTTGACCAACAGGTCAATCATCATCGAGCAGCTGTCGAAGCGCTGCGAGCACGTTTTCGAGAGCGCTTTGCGAATGACCGAGCGGTCGCGCGGCGGCAGCGGATCGACGTCCGGATCGGCCGACGCATGCTGCATCGCCAGTTGCGCGGCAGACTTGCCGTCGAACGGCATCGAGCCGGTGAGCATCTCTTGATAGACAATCGCCAGGCTGTACTGATCCGAGTACCGACTGGGCATGCCATCGTAGACCTCGGGCGAGGCGTACAGCGGCGTCAAGCCGCCCATCATCGAGATCGACTGGTCGCCGATGTCTTTCACGAGCCCGAAGTCCGCCACTTTGATGCGGCCCGACAACAGCAGCAAATTTTCCGGCTTGACGTCCAGATGCTGAAGCGAGTGCTTCTCGCTCATGTAATCGAGCGCGTCGGCGGTGTCCTTCAGGTAGCCAAGCAGTTCCTCGCGGGGAATGCCCTGCATGCCGCCCTGCCGGCACTCCTCATAGCGCGACTTGAGACTGGTGTCGGCGAGCTCGGTGACGATCAGCAGTTGTCCGTCGACAACCTCAATTCGCTCCAGGGACAGCAGAAAAGGATGACGCACTCCGCGAACGCGGTTCAGCGACTTGAGCTCTCGGTTGGCTCGTTCGTCGTCGAGGAAGCCGTAGACGAACTTAATCGCCTTCTGCAGTCCGCCCGGCGCGTCGGCCGCCCAGACCTCGCCGTATCCCCCGGCGCCGATCCGTTTGCGGATCCGGTAGCCGGGAATCGGCTCAGCTGCGTTTTTTGCTTGAATCGGCATCGCTTAGACTTTCAAGTGTTCGCGCCCAGTGCTCCGTCAAAGTTCCAAAGTTGGGTCGCCCCAACTCGCTTTTCGTGGTCGCTTCTTCGGTTCACTAACCGCCGCTTGCCAACTCACAAGCAGTGCGCGGGCCCCCAAACAGCGGTCCGGCGGCCCAGCGGCAGCCCAACTCGCCAAACACGTGCGCTGACTCCTCGGTGCAGACATCCAACGCGACGACATCGGCGCCGAGGCCGCCGGCGGTCTGCACTTGGTCACCCAGCGCGGCCCACAGCGACTCGTCCTCCGCGACGTTCTGACAGCATTCTTTGGACAGCCAGAACTGGTCGCAGTCCTCGGCAATCGCATCGTTCAGATCGAGCTGCCGCGCGATGCGGATCCCCTGGTCGCGCAGCATTCCCGCCAGCCGGTCGTGCGACGTGGCAGTCAACGGCAAGCGCGCGACCAACTCGCGGCCTTGTGCGAGCCGCCCCAGCAGGCTTGTCCATCGCTCCGCGTCCTGTTCATCCTCCAGCGTCAGCAGCACGGGCATCCCCGCTGGCAGCTCCCGTGCCAGCTCGACGGCTCGGGCCAGCATCAACCAATGCAGCTGCCGAGAGAGTCGTGTTGCCTTGAGCCCCGGCGCCGGCCAGCTGGAGCCATCGGACAGATGTGTGTCACAAGCGACGGCGAGACAGCCGCCAATGCGCGAGCTGCGCAGGTCACATAGCGGCGAGAAGCCCGGCGCGGCGCCTCGCCCCAGCAGCATCTCTTGCCAAGACCGCAGCTTCGACGCCAGCTCGCGCTGATTGAGCAGGCACGATTGGTCGAGCCACAGAGCAATTTCGATGTCGGCGATTCGCAGCACATCCCCGTGCTGCACGGCTTCTCGCTCAATGCGGGTTCCATTGCGAAACGTGCCGTTGGTGCTGCCCAGGTCGCGGAGCCAGAATTGGCCGTCCTCCCAGCTCAGCACCGCGTGTTCGCGCGACACGCGATTGGAGACCAGCCGCAGGTCGGCCGTGTCCGCGCGTCCAATCACGAACGGCACCGGCGACAGACGCATCGTCTCCTCGGACGAGGCATCGGGTCGCGTGAACCGGATGGTCGCGACGGGCACGGCGGATTCCAATATGGCCGGCGCAGGCATGGCAGCTCGCAACGGGTTGGCATGCGCGGCTTGCAAGGATATTGCCGTTTGCGCGTGCGTTGGTGAAGTCGGGAAACTTTCAGGCACCAAAACATAGCATCTACTTTTGCGCCATCCGCACATTCTCCGCACGCCGATTTCCCGACTTTCTGAATGCCGCAGCGCTCGTCATTGAACGTTGGTGTGGCCGATGGGCGCAATTTGCACGCCGCCTCGGGTTCAAGACCCTCCCCATCCGCGCGGGGAGGACGGTTGGGCCCAAGATGTTGCGAATTCCCAGCGCCCGAGCGTGTGACGCAACGTACCGTTGCATCAACGCATACCGGAGTGTTCTCAACACGCATTGCCTGGCGGATCACGGTTGCGAACGTGCACTGCCAATGCGGAATCGCTCCACAGCCTCCTTACCGCGCGCCTGAACATGCCGATGAATCGGGATCTGACATCTGTGCTGGCCGTCTCGACCGACGGAGAGCTGCTCGCCACTGTGACACGTTTCCTGTCCGCGGTCGGCTATCCCACGGTGGCCCTGCGCGATCCGAGTCAAGTCAGCTTGTGGGCTGCCATCCACCAGCCTGCAGTCGCTCTAATTGATACTCGCTCGGGAACGGGAGTCACCACTTCCCGACTTCGGGAGATTTGGCAGCAGGCCGCTGATCTGGACCTGACCTTGCTGGCTTGGATCGGTCCCGCCAGCGATGGGGAGGAAGTCGAACTGTCGAGCTTGGTGGAGGCCGGCGCCGACGACTTGATTGAAGTTGGCGCCTGGGGCGAGCTGCTCGCGCGGCTTCGCACCGTGGCTCGGCTGCGGGAGTTCGAGTCTCGCCTTAGCCAACAGTGCCAGCTTGACCACGTGTCTCGGTTGGCGACTGAGGAGCGGTTTGAGCAGTCACTCGAGTCGGCTTGGAATAACGGCGCTCCGTTGGGAGTGGTGCATGTGCGGTTTGACGCGGCTGCCTCGCGCGACCCCGGCCTGTTGGGGAAGGACTTGTGGCAGGCCGTGTTTGTGGCGGCCGCAAAAATTGTCCAACAGTTGGCGCCGCGTGCGTTGTGCGCCACCGGCGATTTGCGAGACGGCTCGCTGAAGTTGCTGTGCGCGCTTGACGAAGGAGGCGCCGAGAGCGCCGAGCGAATGCTGAAGCAGCTTGCCGAGCAGCTCCGTTCCGATTTTGAGAAGACGCGGCTGCCGGGGCCCTTTGCGGGCGTGCCCCTGTCGGTCAGCTGCGGCGTCGCCGTTCGCGAGCAGGCCGAGTCTCCCGCCGAGCTGCTGGCCAACGCGCGCGACGCGGCCTTGTGTGCTCAGCGTCAGGGCGGAAACTTGGTTGTGACCGAAGAACAATGGCGAGCCAACGAAGAGCTGCTGCGGGCCGCCATGGCGCCGGACGCCTTGTACCTCACCACCTCCGCCGGACATTTGATGAAGCCGTTTTCCTGGACGTTACGACAGGACGAATCGCTGCGTCGTGCCGAGAACTTGTTTCAGCAGACGTGCGCTGACAGCGTGCCCGTCCTTGGCGAAGGACACGAGTACTTGGGACTGTTGCTTCGCGACGGTGTCGAAGGCGACCTCTCTCGGCATGTCAGCGAAGTGTGTGAGCAGATCCCCACGGTGAAGTTGAACACCAGCTTCGACGAAGTATTTGCGCTGTTGATGCAGCCCAACGAGCGGCTCGTGGTCCTCGATGGCGAGCGCCCTGTCGGGCTGATTCGCGCCGACGAGATTGCGCTGCTCGACCAGCCGCCGCAGTTCCGCTCCCTTGACTCATCGCTCGGCACCGACTCTCTGATGGTGCCCGCCGGCAGCCTTGTCGTGGCACAGGCTGCCAGCCTGTGATTGACTTGCCAATGCAGGCTGCCGTTACGTGGCACAGGCTGCCATTACGTGGCACAGGCTGCTAGCCTGTGATCTTTGTGGTTTTCGTCACTGCTTGCAGGCTGGCAGCCTGTACCACGACGAGGCGTGACCGGCTCCTCGTCCCGAATCCCTCCATTGTTGTCCTCATGCTCTTACCCCAACCAGATCATGAATTGGCGATTCCTGCTCGCGCTGTCGCTGCTCTTGGCCGGGGCCGGCTCCGCGGCCGAGCGATTCGATGAAACGAAGGCCACGACGCTCTTCGCCTTCGACACCGTTTCGATCCCGCATACCCAGAATCTTCGTCTCGAGATGAACCAGCCCCGGAGGCACCCCGCCAATCCGGTGCTGCGCCGCGGTGCGGCGGGTTCGCCGGACGCGATGGGCGTGCAATTCTATGGCTCCATCATCCGGGAAAACGGGAAGTTCCGGATGTGGTATGTCGCCTTCGATGACGACACCGACAGCAAGGCCCCGTCGGCCCGATGGCGCGCTGCCTACGCGGAGAGCGACGACGGGTTGGCCTGGAGAAAGCCGAGCCTCGGCCTGGTGGAGTTCCGTGGAAACAGGAACAACAACCTCGTCGATGTCGGTGGCCACTGGGGCTTCGTGAACCTGAAGGTGATCCGCGACGACGACGATCCCGATCCGGCGCGTCGCTATAAGATGACGACGCACGTCTATTTTCGTCATCACTCTCGGCTCGGCACTCTGCTGACCTTTGTCAGCCCTGACGGATTCAGCTGGACTCCGGTGAAGGACGTGAAGCCGGTGAGAGGCGAACTCCGCAAGGAGGACCTGCTCCTGCCCGTCGTCCATCTCGAACCCTGTGGCGGACTCTATCATTGGGACGGCTGGTATTACCTCACGGCCCAGAACGCGATGCCGGGTATTCACCACTACCAGGGGCGGGTCACTCGGATCTATCGCTCGGCGGATTTCGTGGACTGGAAGGCGACGAATCATGTTGGCTTCGTGCGCGGTTCCCAGCACGAGTGGTTCGGCGCCGGTCGTAGTCGCGAGGGCGAGCAGAATCACGAGGGCATCAGTGTGTGGCCTCGCGGGAATGTCCTCTTGGGTATTTACGGCCGCTGGCACGGTGCGGCGGAGTGGAAAGACGTGACCCTCGATCTCGGCCTGGTGCTCAGCAACGACGGCCTCGCCTTTCGTGAACCAAAGCACGAGTGGACCTTCCTTCCGCGCGGCGATGACGGCGCCTGGGACCAGGGTGGCTTGTTGCAGGGGCAGGGATTCGAAAATGTCGGGGACGAAACCAGGATCTACTATGGTGCTTGGGATCCCCGAGCCACGGGAGGACCTCAGGTGCCTCGCGGTGGAGTGGGCATTGCGGTGCTGCCGCGGGATCGATTCGGGGCGCTCGTGGTCGACGAGTCCGGAAAGGGACCGGGAGACTACCAGGCGCCGGAAATCACAAGCGAGTTCGTGACCGCCTCGCTGCCGGTGGCCGAGGGCGCGACCCCGAAGGTATTCGTCAATGTCGATGGTCTCGGTCCCGGGGCGATTCTCTCCTTGGAGATGCTCGACCATGCCGAGCGCGGCATTCCGGGCCGGATCGCGAAGGTCAAGCAGAGTGGTTTTCAAACCCCCGTGGAATGGGGCGATCCCGAGCAAGCCTCCCTGCCCGAGCGAGTCCGTTTTCGCGTCACGTTCGAGGGGCCCAAGAACGCCGGCATCCGTTTCCACGCTCTCTATCTCGTCCCATAAAATCTTTCGCGCTCACGCCGGCGAGCGGATCATCTTCGCTTTTGACGACCACGCCATTCCCTATCTGGACAATGATTGGCTGCAGGTTGTTGAATCAGTATTGCGTTTGCCGTACAACCCATAGGTGGGGCCTTGGCTGGCCGTCCAAGCTTTGCGTGGGGCATCATTGCGTGGGAGCTGCAATATGCGGGATGCGCGTACTAACAACATCGTGGGTTGCTTGCAACGTTGGGTGCAAAACGGCCTGATTGCCACCTGTATCCTTGCCACTTGCCTCGCGGCGAGCGGCTGTCATCGGTCCCGGTCAACTGACGATGCCGAGGTGGCTTCGGACGTTCCGAGCAACGCGAAGTCCTCGAAACGCGGAGGCAAGCGCACGACTCGCAAGCCTTGGACGCCACCAGCTCGGTTTCGGGAGACGTTGGTGGGCGACGCGGTTGCCGACTTTTCGCTCTCTGCGCCCAAGGAGTCAGAGTTTGCCGAGCATGGTTCTTGGCAATGGCTGAGCGCTGATGGCGACGTGCCGTCCGCTGTGCAAGCCATGACTCCCCATGCCTCCAGCGGGATCCTCGTGTCAAGGCTGGGGGCGGAGTCCACCGAGTTGACTTGGCCCAACTTCGAGCGACAAGGGCACCAGTTAGCGATGACCTCCGCTCCAAGCAAGCAGCGAGCGGCGGTGTTGCGCTGGACCAGCGCCAAGCGCGGGACGTTTGTCATTCGCGGGTTGGTGGCCAATACGCGAGTTGGACCTGCTCCCAAAGTAGAACAAGGTGATCCAACGTATGACCCCAATTGGAAGCCAGTCATCGGGGCTGCCAGATTTCTTGCCAACGGGAAAGAGCAGTTCCGCCATGACATCCGGCTCAACGAACATCATGATGGGGGCTTTGAGCTGACGGCAGCGGTCGATGCAGGTGCGCAGTTCGACATTTGGATCACGTTGAAGGGTGAGGCTTCGGGCACCAAAACATCGGTGATCGCCAAAGTATTTGATCGACGGCCAGTTACTGCGGCGTCCCCTCCCAAATTTGTTCAGGCCGTGGAGTCCGAGCTCGAGAAGATCCAGAGAATCGAAGTCGTCGGCATCTCCCCGAAGAACGGCGTTGCCATTGTTCGTCTCCCCAGTGCTGACCGCAGATCCGAAGAACTGATTGGGTGGGACTTGCGGGCTGATCGGAGGTTGCATGATTTTCAAGAGCCAGGAGCCACTGTCAATGAAGTTCTAGTTGGTCCCAACGAGCGCTATGCGACCACCAGTGGGTCGCGGGGAGAACAGCATGTCTGGGATCTGCAATCCGGCAAGGTCGTGGGGAAATTTGCCGCCGGTACCTATTTCGCCAAAGTGCGCAATTTCTCGTCCAATAGCCAGTTCTTGCTCATGCCAACCCACGGTGGATATTTGGTGTGCGAGTTGCGAACGGGCAATACCGTGGCAATCGCAGCGGGCCAGGGAAAAGCCATTCTTGCTGCCGCTTTCGCTCCGGAGAGTTCGTTGATCTACTTGGCTGGAGCCACAGCCGGGTGCGACGATGGATATGAGATTCGCATGGTGGATGTCAGCGGTGGCTATTTGCCTGAAAGAGTATCCGTGCCCTTTTGGATCGGCGCGTTCTTCCGCTTTACCCCGGATGGAACGAAGTTAGTTGGCGTCAGCAATCGTGGGCGTGTGTTGGTGCTGGATCCTCGTCGGCCACCGGAGGATTGGGTGCTGGCCGATTGGGCGCTGCCGCAAATCGACGATTCCATGGACGTGGACAATTGCCAGTTGACGAACGACGGCAAGTGGCTCTTGTTGAACAGGTATGTCAATGCAAAGCCAGTTTCCCACCTTGCCATGGAGTTGGAGACGGGAGCAGTGCATGAGTTTGCTCCTTGGTCCCAACAATACGTAAGGTTGTTGGACGACCGCACCGTCCTTCTCTCCGGAGGGCCAGATGATGGAGCTGCCTACTATGACATCGGGTGAACCGGCCTAAGCTGCCGCAACTGGCTGCGTCTTCCTCGCCGACCTCCCCGCCTCCGACGTCATCACCAACGTCGCCGGCCTCCGGGGCGCCACTTGCGGACGTGCTGCGGCAGGCGAGGGAGTGGCGTTTGGCCGGAGAGAACCAAAAGGCCGCCGCGTCGTTGACCAAAGCCGCCGAGCAACTCGGTGAGTCGCGCGACGCAGAGGCGCTCGAACTCTTGCGATTGCTGGGGGATGTGCAGCGACGAGCAGGTCAATTTGCGGAAGCGGAGCGGGTGTTCCGAATGTGTGCCGCCGCGTCGGAGTCGTCCATGACCGCAGCGACCACCGAATTCACGTTTGATCTGCGCGACCTTGGCGAGACGATTCTGATGAGCGGCGATGTTCCGCGAGCGGTCGAGAGCTTGCGGGACGCTCTGAAGTCCCGCAAGCAACGGCTCGGCGAGAGACATCCGGCGGTCGCGGACGCCCATCTGCAGCTGGGCAACCTGCTGCTCATGCTGGACCAAGTCGACTCGGCGAATGAGCAGTTTCTGCAATGTGTCGATGTGGCTCGGAGCGCTTCTCCGCCTGCGCCGCAAGTGCTTGCGGCGGGGTTGTCGCTTTCCGCAAGAACGCTCGCGCAGCTGTGGGAGTATGACCGCGCTACTTCGCACGCTGTGGAGGGCGTGAAGCTTCAGCACGAAGTCGATGGTGGAAAATCGACTCCCCAGCTCGCCGACGCCCTGCGTCAGCTGTCGTATGTCTATTACTTGGACTCCAAGCACTCGCAGTCCGTTGAGACGCTTGAGGACGCCATGAGGACGATGCGGGAGTCCGGCAATCCGGCATGCCGCGAGCTTGTCTTGCTGCTGCAGTCTTGGTCTCATTTGATGACGCGGACCCGTCAGCGCAACCGCGCGGAGGTGCTGCTGCGAGACCTGCTGGATTTTGCCGGCAAGGTTTATGGGGAGAACCACTATTTCGTGGCCAACATCCAGAGCAACTTGGCGGCGAACTATCTGGCGGCGGACCTGGACGACTACGCTTGCACGTTTCAGCGGAAAGCGATGGATCACTACGCTCTCTTGTTTGGAGATTCGTATCCCAATCGCGCCGCCCATCTGCTGTTCTATGGCGTCACCTGTGACGCGTCCGGCCACAAGGACGAGGAGGTGGCGCGCATCTACGAGGAAGCTCGCGAGTTGGCGGCGGGGGCGGGATTCGGAGGCGAGTCCGTCGCGATCGACGCCAGCATGAATCTCGCCACGATGTATTCGACCTCCTACCGTGCAGGTCGCGGCCGCGCCGAATTCAACCGCGCGATGAGACTCATCCACGATGCGATCAGCGACCGAATGCCGAAAGTTGCCGACCGTTATCGCGTACGATTCGTCAACCGCATGACCGAGTCGCTGGGCCAACCGTTGGCGATGGCGTTTCGCGAGCGCAACAAACAGGTATGGGTGGACGACTCCGCCGAGTGGGCGCTCAACTTCAAGGGCTTGGTGTCGGACGTGTTGGCCAAAGAGACGCTGCAGCTCCGTGACGCGAAGTCGCTAGAAATGCGACAAGTCGCCCAAGATCTGAGAAATGTTCGAGAGCAAATGGCGGCCTTCTCCCCGTTGGGCGCACAGATCGGGAGCGCGGACGAGTACGACCGCCTCCGCGGGCGCGAGGACGAGCTCTCGGCGAAGATTCGCGAGGCGTTCCACGACTCGGTGGAGCCGGACCGCTGGAGAACCCTGGCGGAAATTCGCGAGCGTCTCGGACCGGACGAGGTGCTGATCGAAATCTCGAGAATTCGCTACTATGACGTCGAAAAACGCCGTTTTGAGGGCTCGGTCTATCTTTGGATGGGGATGCGGTACGTCGCTTGGGTAATCCCGCCGGCGAATGTCGGTACGGTAGAGCTCGTCGACTTGGGACCGGCGCCTGAGGTGGAAGGCGCCATTTCAAACTACCTTAGCGTCTTGCAGCAAACGTTCGCCCCCGGGGTGATTGGCAGTGCAGAGAGCAAGCGGCATTTGGCCGAAGCGACGGGAACTCTGACGCGGGCCACACTCGGCAAACTGCCTCCTTCCGTGCGCGGTTTTGGGCATTGGCTCATCTGCCCCGATCACCTCACTTGGCTCGTGCCATGGCATGCCTTGCGTGACCAGGATGGAAGATATCTCATCCAGTCCAAGAACGTCACCTGTCTGACCACGTCACGGACACTCGTCACTCCGACCGACGCGTTGCCGGCCAACCCACCGGTAATCGTGGCCAATCCGAACTTCAACCTGGGGGTCGACGGCCCGACGTTTGAACGCTTTGGCCCGCTGCCCGGCACGGCCAGAGAGGCGGTGGCCGTCGAGCCGCACCTGAAACGATACGCGGATGCCGCGCCGCTGTTGATGCTTGACAGCGATGCCACGGAGGAGCGGGTCAAGTCGCTCGTCAGCCCTAGAGTTCTGTTGCTGAGCACCCATGGGTTCTATGAAAGCTTTCCATCCAATCAGCCCGCCGCGGTCCGTTGCGGGTTAGCATTGGCAGGCGCGAATCATTTGCGCCGCTGGCAGGCGGAGCCGGACAGTGTCGAGGCGATTGCCAACGCGAATGATGGCATTCTCACGGGGCTGGAGGTCACCAACATGAATTTGCGCAACACCGAATTGGTTGTGTTAAGCGCGTGCGAGTCAGGCCTGGGAGACATCAGCACCGGCGAGGGGGTGGCGGGCTTGCGGCAGGCTTTTCAACAAGCGGGCGCCAAATCCGTCGTGGCCTCGCTCTGGCCCGTTCCGGACGACACCACGGCGACCATTATGGCCTCCTTCTTTAAGCATCTCGGTGAGGGCGATCCGCCGGCCCTGGCGCTGCGGAAGGCGCAACTCACATTGAAGGAGGAGTTGACCGAGTCGCAAGGAGAAGCGTTCTCGCACCCCGTTTACTGGGCGCCGTTTGTCGTCTCGGGCCCGCCCGGTTCGCGATCATCGTCTCCAACGCGATGACGCACGCCAGGACGTTTTCCACAACCAATAGGGCAGACTATGGGAAAACTATCCAAAGTGCCGCGAGACGATTGGCTTAGATTAGCCCACCTCCCGACATCACTAGCAGCCTGCTAGACGTTCTCTGGCTGTTGGGGAGGCAGTGGGTTTGTCGGCGGCAGAGGCGCGGGCGGTGAGACAGTTCGCTCGAGCTTCACGGGGGTCACCTGCGTTTGGGGCGAGGGCGGCGCGGGCGACTGCGCTGCGCGGGGTGTGTCCGTTGTGGCGCCGGATGGCCGCGGTGCTGCGGCAGGCGCCGGCCGAGGAGTCGGTTGGCCAACGGGCCGCTGCGTGGAGCCGACGCCCTGCGGCGCCGGAGCGGCTGCGGAGGGCGGCAGCGGCTGTCGAGCGACGGCGGCCGGCGGCTCGGGGCGCGGCGCCG
>JAGQPF010000074.1 GCA_020426845.1 Planctomycetales bacterium | reverse complement strand
TTGGCCTTCGGCCAATTGCGCGCACAACTGAAGGCTGAAGGCCTTCCTCACCTTAGCCCGGGGCACAGCGAAGCGCCGCCCCGGGTTGCATGCCGGCAGAGTTTTCATCGAAGGCTGAAGGCCTTCCTCACCGTGGCCTGAAGCAGATCGCAACAAGGAGACCTGCGAGGTTAGCCGCCTGCGGGCGGACGCGGGTTGGCGAATTTGATCTTCTCGACCAACTTGACGATGTTGTCGTTGGAGTCGATATACCCCGATACCGAGGTGATTGCGGAAACGACGTGGGAGTACTGCAGGTCGTAATCGCAATCGAGCTCCACTTCGGTGGTCGATTGCAGCGAACCCGGGCCGCGATCGGGTCCGATGTAGGAGATGACATACTCGTGTAGTTTGCGCCAGTCATTTCCAAACGGCTGATCGTTAAGCGTGATTCCGGCCAACCCGCCTTCGGCATCGGCTCGCAACCGGATTTTCAGCGGCGGCACCAAGTTTTCGTCGACCGCGCCCTGAGACGGCGCGGCCAATGGCATCTTGATGTTGAAGTCGCCTTCCTGGGAGACGATTTTGAACGTCATGATGAAGAACACGAGCAGCTGAAACACGATGTCGATCATCGGCGTCATCTGCAACTCGATCTTGTCTTGCCCACTGCTGGTGGAGTGGCGAATCTTCATATTGGTTCTGTTCCGTGAAGTCTCAAACCCGAGTGGTTTGGAGCGTTCGTCGCGGGCTCACACAATGGCCGGGAGATTCGGCCAACTGCCTGTTGGAAAACGCCTCTTAATTGCCCACGTCTTCTTTCGCTCGCAACGCGAAGCGGTCGAAGCGATTCTCCTGGCAGATCTTGATCAGTTCCTGGACTTTTCCCGTTGCCGTTCGCCCGTCGGCGCGGATGATCACGGTGGCGTCCGATGGCGTCTTGTTCTTCAACGCCAACACGCTCGCCTCCTTCATTAGCAGAGGCGCGATGTTGTTGATCGCCACCTCCTGGCCGCCGATGATCACCGAGCCCTCTTTCATCAGATGCAGGGTGATCGGGAATTCCAGCGGCGCCTCGGGGGGCTTGGCCAGCGTGCTCTCGGGGAGCTGAACCTTGGCGTTCTGATCGGCCTGGGAAAAGTTGATCAGCACCATAAAGAAGGCGATCAACTGAAACGTCATGTCGATCATCGGGGTCAGATCGCCCTCTTGAATCCCCTCATGGTCGCGTTTGATTCGCATTGCGAGTTTCCTGTTCCGTACGCAACGGTCGCATCGGTTCCGGCCACGTGGCCGCATGGCCGCCACAAAGAGCCGACTGGCGACCGGCGATCGGCAACGAGTCCGATCGCCGCAGCCGGCGCCGTGACGTTACTTCTGGGCGCCCACGTTCTCGAAGCGGCTCATGAGCCCTTCGCTGGTGATGCCCACCTCGAGCACGAGCTTGGCGATGCGGTTCTTGAGAATGTTGAAGGCGGCGATGGCGGGGATCGCGATCGCCAGGCCGACCAGCGTCGTGAACAACGCGGTCGAAATACCTTTCGCCAAGTCCGAAGCCTTGGGCGTCGTGCCGCCTTGAGCAATCACCTGAAACGACTTGATCATGCCGTGCACCGTGCCGAACAAGCCGACCATCGGGCTAATGGTGCCGATCAAGGCCATGTAGCTGAGCCGATGCTCGAGCTTCATGTTCTCCTCCTCGCCGACCTCCTGCATCGCCTCAATCGCGGGCGAATAGCCGGATGACAACTTGGCCAAGCCGGCGGCCAACACCTGCCCCAAGAAGGACTCGTCGCCTTTGGCAACTTCGTACGCCTCCTGGAACTGCTTTTCGTTCAGGTGCGTCTCGAACGTCTCAATCAGCATGCTGGGACAGACGTTTTCGCGGCGAGCCGTCAACATGTTCATCACGAACAGCGCGACCAGCGTGAACGAGAGAGCCAGGAAGATCAACATGTAGGAGATGCCCAGCGCATCGTACATCCACTCCAGCACCGATTGCTGGTCCCCGTCGCCGCCCCCGTCCGCAGCAGCGTCGTCCTGGGCGACAGCCGTCGCCGGCATCGCCAAATTCACCACGGAAAAAGCGCTCACAACAACCAGTGAGAGCATCAGAAAAGCGACCAGGTTTTTCGAACCAACGAGCCTCAGCATCTGGAAATCTCCGATTCGGCGGGGTGAGTTTGATCTTTGGGTTGTCGGCCGTCGTCATCACCGACCGCCGCTTGATGATTGTTGAAAAGCAGGTTTGGAGCTTGGGAATCTCTCATTGTAATCCGGGGCCGGCAAACGGGTAAACAAACCGAGCCGGAATTGCGTTGACTCGTGGGTTCGGCGTTGGCAACACCAAATCCAACAGCGCTACTTCTGGCCCCAGCTTGTCGTGGCATAGCGGTCCTTCAGCAGGGCGCGTGCTTGCAAGGCACGCTCCGAATGCTCCAAGTCTTCCCACAGCTTTGCTTGATAGTAAAGCGACTCGGCATGGACGTTGGGATCCGTGGTGAACATCAAGCTCGTGTGCAGAAAGGCACGCAGCGCCTCCTTCTTGCGATCCGCTTTCAGGTGGCACACGCCGAGCGTGTTGTAAGCGCGGCCGAACAGGGCGCCATCCTGCGGATTGTTGTCTTTGATCACCGCCTCGGCGATGGCAATGCCCTGCGCCGGATCGCCCGACATCCCCAGGCAGTAGGCCTTGCCGAGTTGGGCGAAGAGTTTTTGACGCAGCGAACCGGGGTCGTTGTTCGGCTTGCTGAGCACGCTATCGTACTGGGCGGCGGCGTCCTTATAGTTCTCCTGAGCCACCAGCGACTCGGCCGTCAACACGCCGCCCCGCATCTGCATCTCGGGCCAAGGCGCCTTGGTCAAGTAACCGTAGTACTGGGCCGCCGTTTCAAACCGCCCCACAGCGCGAGAGACGTCGCCCATCAGCTCCGCCGCCTCGAACAGGTGGTACGAGCGTTTTTCGGTGTTGATGAAATTCACCAAGGCGGCGCCGGCGGCCACTTTGTCGCCACGCCCCTCCAGAGCGATCTTGGCCAGGCACATCGCCTCGTAGTAGCGCATGTCGGACTTGAGCTCCGCTCGCGGGATCGCATCGATCGATATTTTGCGAAGCTCCTCGATGGCCTGGTCATACTGCTGATTGACCACGCGCGTCTTCACCGTCCGCGTCTCGCCCGAGTCCTCGTCGAACAAGATTTTCTGAATCTCATTGGCCGGAATCTTGCGATCGCCGGCGCGGCCTCCCACCACGACCTCCATCGCCGACATCGACGTCACGGTGCCGCTGGCGATCTCCCGGCCGTCCAGGTTGTAGATTTTGTCTTCTGCACCGGCCAGCGCGGGCAGCAGCAAAGCCGCGGCACAAAGCGAAGCTTGCCAGCATCGAGAAACGGTCGAAGCCACAGTCATGTTGGTCTCCAGGTCGATCATCAGTTTCCGCCGTCAGGCAGCGGTTGTGCGTTTGCAAGGAAGGACGGGATCATCGCTCTCGGAATCATCGAAGTGATGTTGCCGATCGCGACTAGATTTCCCTATCCCTAATTAGTTAGGTGGCGGGCGGCTTGTCCAACGAGTCCAGTCCCGTGGCGGGCTCCGCCAAACTTTTCTGAATGTCCTTCAACAGTTTGTCGTACTTCTGGCGCCACTCGTCACCGCCCAGATCGGAGTACGCCTTGGCGGTCAACACAATGTCTTGCTTGGCCTTTTGAATTAGCTTGGTCTTCTCGGCGCCGGCTTGGGCGAGCCCCATGCGATAGCGGCACGTCGCAAGTTCGACGCGAGCGCGATGGTACACGTCGTTGAACTGTTTTTTGCCGGCCGTCAACGCGGCCAGCCGGCCCCAGCCCCAGATCAACTTTTTGGGGCTGTTGTCGTCGTCACTGGCGTTGGCGCCGAACATCGCCTTCTGATAGAGGTGGTCCATCTTCGGGTAGGCGGCCCAATCCTGATAAAGCTGAGCCGCTTCGACCTGCACGCTGACGTTCATCGGGTTGTCTTTTAGCAACTCGACAAGCGCCGCCTTGGCTTTGACAAAGTCGCCCAGATCGCGATTGGTCAGCGCCAACTGCATCTGCAAGTAGGTGGTGACATTCGGCGCGGGCAGGAAGCCGGGCTGATCGGCCAACGACAACATCCGCTCATACGTCTTGACTGACTCGGCGTAGTACTTCTTCGCCTCGGGCGTCACCTGTCCGGTTGCGGCCAGGTTCGACTTGCCCAGCGAGTCTCGGAAGGTGACCGCGACCCAGTTGAGCACGCCGTAATCCGCGGCCTCGGCGCCCACTTCGCTGAGGAAGGTGGCGAACACTTCGGAAAGCACCTTGCGTTTGCCGGGATCGGCGAGTTGGATCTGCTGCTCCAGCGAGCGGGCGAGGCCGACATAGGTGCCGACAAGCCGTTTGGGGTCGGCGACCGTCGACTTGAGCCCGGCCATCATCTGTTTGGCTTGGCCAATCACGGCGGCGCGATCGCCGCCGTCGCCCTCGGCCAAGCTGCCGATGTAGGCCCGCAGTGCGGTCTTGTAGATTTCTTCAACCACTCCCTCGCGGCTGGTGGCCGCATGTCCGTCGCGCGCCAGCTTGATGAGCCCATACGACGGGTGCTCCATCAACTTCACCGCCTCGGCGGACTCGCCGCTGTCGACCGAGATTTGGGCGAGCGACAGCGCCGCCGAGACCAGTTCATTGCTGATTCCCGCCTTCTCCATGCGGCTAATGCCGGCGGTCAGCACCTCTTTGGCCTGCACCCGTTTTTGCTCGAGCGCCTGTGGCACGGGCGCATTCGGAGTATTGGCGGCCTCCATCGCCTCCCGATGCTCCTGCACGCCTCGCAAGTAGGTGCTCCACAGCGCCTGGCCGACCTTCAGCTCCGCGTCGCCGCGGCGAGGAGAAGCCTCCGGAATGCGATTCACATACTCCATCGCCTCATCGAGCTTGTTGTCCTGAATCAGGAACGGGATCAGCGTGTTGATCGCCTCCTCCGCCTCGGGCTGTTCGGGCCACTTCTTGATGATGTAGTCGGCGATCGACTTGATCCGCTCCGTCTCGAATGTTTTGTCGTCGCTCTTGTTCTCGGTGTACAGCACGATGCTCGAGGCCAACGCGATCTTGGCGCTTTGACGCGCGCCGGCGCTGCCCGAGGCGCGGGTGGCGACAAACTCGCCGACCAAGGCGGCCTCGTGGTATTGCTTGTCCTTGTAGTACAAGTAGCACATGAAATAGCGAACGATGTTCACGTCCTCCGGCGGCGAGTCCGGAGTGACCAGCGACATCGCCAGCTCAAAGTACTCCTTGGCTTTCGACTGCGCCTCGGCGAT
Organism: Planctomycetales bacterium; assembly: GCA_020426845.1. Lineage (GTDB taxonomy): Bacteria > Planctomycetota > Planctomycetia > Pirellulales > Pirellulaceae > JAGQPF01. Next base: position 9,827 of record JAGQPF010000074.1, on the reverse strand, counting down.
CACTTTGTTGGCTGCCTCGAGCTGCTTCTCCAGGTCGGCGCGAATCTCCGCATCCTTCTCGCGGGCGATTCGTGCCGGCACGGTGTTCAGCACAATCTGAGCGGACGAGATTGCGTCGAGCGCGGCCTTGCCCGCATCCTTGGCCTCCGCAAAGGTCTTCGGCTCGGGCTTGTCCTCTTCGATCGAGTTCGGATCGGTCCCCTGAAATTCGGCAATCAGCCGCCGAGCTTCGTCTTGGTAGTCGTTCTTGCGTTTAGTGGCCGGCAGCAACAGCTTGCGAGCCTCGGTGCGAAGCAGACGAATCTGCGGGTCCTTGGCGTTGGCCGCTTGCAGTTGTTTGACGTAGTCCCGAGTCACTCGGCCCATCCGCACCTTGAGCTCCGTCCAAGAGATGTCGTCGGACTCATTGGGGCGCTCCGTCTTCAGCAGTTCGATCGACTGATTGACGGCCTCGGCCAGTTTCTTTTCGGCCTCCCAGCTCACCAGCGCGTAGTTCATCGACTTCACCTTCAGCTTGCGGAATTCAGCCGGGTCGTCGGGCTGGTCCAGCAGTTCGGTGAAGATGCTCAGCGCGTCCTTGTGCTTGCCGAGCTTCTGCTCGCAGCGGGCGCGGTACATATGGGCGTAGCTGCCGGCAATTCGAAGGCGGTATTTCTCGTAGACATCGGCGTATTCGGCGGCCGCCTTGGTCAGCAGTTCCTTGCGTTCGGCGTCCCCGTCCTCCAAGGTGTCGGCGGTCTCCTCGAGGATGGCGGCCGACAGCAATTGTGCCTGGAGATAAGCGGCGCGAAGTTTGTCCCGCAGCGCAATCTTGTCCTCATCGCGTTTGGGGTCCAGCAACTTCGGAATGTTGGCGAGCTTCTCCTTGAGGTCATTCTGAGCCGTGGCGAAGACGCGATACGCCTCGTCATACAGCGCCCGCGCCTCCTTTTTCAGCGTCGCCTTGTCGGCCGCCTTCTCGGCGCGCTGCAGCTTGGCTCGGGCTCGCTCCACCAGCAGATTGCCAAGCTGCTGCTTGCAGTCGTCGGTCAGCGGGTGGTCGATCCGCGTGTTGAGAAACTGCTTGAAGCTCTCCTGGGCATTGTCCAGTTGCATCTCGCGCTTGGCGACGTCTCGCTCGAAGCGGGATTGGTCGATCAAGGTCAGTCCGCGCTCGTAGTCCAGCGTCTCCTTGAACTCCAGCTTGACCAGCGGACTCTCGGCCATCGCGTCGAGATACTCCAACGCAATGTCGTGCATCCGGTTCTGGCGGAGCGCCTCCATGAACTCGGCCGCCGGCTCCTCGGCCGACAGCGGCAGCGTCAGCGTCAGACAAGCGAGTGCCAGCACTGCGCCTGCACAAGCGCGCCGCAGACGATGCTGAGGCGCGGTGAATCGAATGCCAGGCGTGTGTCGAAACGTCATGCTCGAGAAGCTCCTATTTCTCCCGGAAGCGACTCGCCCGGCGATCAAACACCGCGGGCGCTGATAGTCAGTGGTCCGTCAATCAAATCAAGCCTTTGGCGGTCCACTCATCACAGGCAAAGACATCCAGCCACGAAGTCGAGAACCTCGGCGCCATTGCGACGGGCGATGGACGCCCACCACTTCCATGCAACCAAGCTCCGCTTCTCTGCTCAAGCCCACGCCGCACACCCTGAAAGACAAGCAGAACGCCGAAGCGAGTGCCGGCGAAAGTAATCGATGGATCGATCGCCAGCGGTGTGAAGCAGTAGGCGTCAGCCAGAATTGGCCGACTTCGTAACCTTCTTTGATTATTGTTGGTTTTGTTGGTTATTCAAATCCCCGCGCCTTGGCGGGGACGCTACGGAACGCATGAATTTTATCGATTTTGAGGGGGATTTTGGCCATCGCCGGCCAGTGGCCCAGCCGCATCCACGGCGTTTCCTCAGGGGTTTTCGGCCGCACGACTGCTGACCAACGCGCTCATCAAACGTTCGATGGCGGGCCGCATCCGCACCTCCTCGGAGCACTCCCAAAGCAGCTCGCCCAATTGCGAGACCTCGTGGCCGCGACCTCGCGCGAACGGTGATTCGCGCAAGATCTGCGCCGCCTCGGCGGCCAACACGGACTGCTGCAAATCGGCCGTTGCCTGCTGAAATGACGGAGCAAACTGCAAGCGGCTCACACGCTGCCGCAGCTCGCGCGAAGCGCCCTCCGCATCGAGCCACTGCAGCTCGGCACGCCCCACATCGTCGCCGGCTCCGGCGCGGTCGGACGGGCGAAACCGCAGCTCGATCAGGGCGGTCGTTTGCTCGCCGGACCAGAGCGAGACAGGCGAGCCACCATCCATCCATTGCCCGGCCGTCGCGTCCTGCCCCACCACTCGGTAGGCCGCCACAACTTGGGGATTAAATTCCACGGACAACCGCACACGTTGTGCGACCGGCATCACCGGTCCGGCGCCGCCCACCAACGCACCGACAACCGAGGCTCGCAGGGCTTGGGGACCATGCCGCCACGTCACCGGCGAGCTGCCGTCCAACAGCCATGCTCGCACCTTTTCTTCGGGGCTGCTCGCCGGAACGGTCCCCGCGCGATTCGACAGGCCACACGCCGAGACGGCCACGCCTGCCTCGCCGGCCGCCGACAAAGCCTCATCCATCCACCGCTCGGCCGAGTCAGCCCATTCGCCGTGGCCGCTGCTGGCGATCAACAAGTGTTGGCGGACTCCCGATCGACGGCCTTCCAATGCGCAACGCACGGCTCGTGGCAAGGCACGCCCCCAGTCGGCGATGCCTCCCGGAAGGTGATCATGCAGCGTCCGCCGGATCGACTCCAATTCATCGCGTGTTGCGCTGTCGCAAAGCACTTGGGGCTCGGAGCCGATCGTGACGATCGTCACTTGGTCTCGCTCCTCGAGCAACCGCAACCCTGTCATCAACTGGCGAATCGCCTCCGCCCGCTGGGCTGCGTTCACCGCATCGGACAGATCCAATAGCACGGTCAAACGCACGGGCGAGAGCAGACGTTCTCGCGGCGCGCCGGCGGCGACGCCGATCTGCAGCATCCCCGAGTCGAGCTCGCCAAAGACGGACGGCCCGGCGGAAGTTCGCAATCCCAGCTCGCCCGGCGCAGGCAACGGATACCGCGGATCGAGCGTCGCCAATGCGTCTTCGACTCGCACGTCCAACGGGGCAACCGAACGACGACGCCCCAGGTCGGCCAACACCCGCTCAAAAGCAGCGGGGTTCGCCTCGAGCGACATCGCTTGTCGAGGCAGCGCGGCGGGATTCACCCAGGGAGACACGCCATACCGCCAATGAAACGCGCGATCATAGCCGCGATGCCGGGGCAGGGGGGGAGCCGATGCCGAAGCGGGCGAGACGCGCTCAAGCATCGCGGGAATTTCCTCTGTTTCGTCGCTGCGGTAACCGAGATGCTCGACACGGGAAGCCCATAGGTCCATTCCCAAATCGAGCCCACTGGAGAGCTCGCGGGCCAACTGGTGAAACACCCCCGGCTCCGGCAGATCCCAATCCTGCAGCACAATCTCCGAGGCAGCGGGGCGGGGCGGCGCCGCCCACTCGGGCAGCTCCATTTCCGACAACGGTGACACGAATGCGTCCGCTCCGCCTTCAACGCGCAACGCCCCCCAATCGCTGACCAGCAGCGGCGCATTTCCTGGGCGCGTCGAGGGATTGAGCAGCCGCGCGATGCCATAGATGCCCAGGGCGTTCACCAGCACGCAGGTCAACGCAAGCACCGAGCCGTAGGCCCAATTGCTCCAACGGCGGTTGCCCCGGAAGCCTTGCCGCCCAGCTCCGCGCCGAGCATCGCTGGTCACAACCACCCGCTCGGGCTCGGCAGCGCTTGCCGAAGTGACAGAAGCGACTGGAGCGGCGACGTCGCGCAACCAAGTGTCCAACGACTCGTTGCCAATCGCAATCTCTCGCAACCGCGATTCAAGCCCCGCAGGCGCTTCCAGTGCGACGAGCTCGTCATCCACGGCTGCATCCAGCGCAGCGGCCAACAATCGCGACTCGAACGTTTCGGGAATCGCCACGTCCTGAAGCTGCTCGTCCAAGGTCACATCCGCCACGGTCGCCAGCAGCCGCGACTCTAACTCATGGGGAGTCGTCACATCCCGCAGCCAATCATCCAACGCCTCGTCGGCGACGACGGCTTCGCGCAGCCGGCGCAGCAATCCCGGTCGATCCGGGATCGCTCGCAACTGTCGGTCTTGTGGATGTTCCGATCGTCTCATGGAATCAGCAAAGCTACCGCGTGGAAGTCAACCTAAACGTTGCAGACGGCGGGGTGAGTTGGTGAAAATCTTGCGGATCGTGACCGTCGGTGGTGGGCAGGGGAAACCGGCGAAAAACCTCAAGTGGACTCGACTCTTGCGAGCAGGTACTCACGCAGCCGCGTGCGAGCTCGGCTGACGCGAGAAAGCACGGTGCCGAGCGGAATCTCCAAGAGGTCTGCAACTTCTTGATGGGTGAGCTCGCCAACGACGACGAGCAGCAATGTCTCTCTCAGTTCCACCGGCAGTCGCGACAGGGCCGACTGCATCTCGTCGGTGTAGTCGTTGGCCAGTGGATCATCTCCCGCCACGCGGACTTCCAGGAAGTCGTCGCCCGAGGCGGGCATCGGAGGCGGCCGTTTGCGCCACCGGTCGATGGCGCGGCGCCGCAGAATTGCCATCAACCACGCTCGATCGCCACGCCCCGACTGATAGTGCTGGCGCCCCTTCCAAGCCGAGCGATAGGTTTCTTGAACCAAATCCTCGGCCTCGTGGGGATCGCCGACCATCCGGTACGCGACGCGATACAGCGTACGTCCGTGGTCCTCGACCAGTTGGTTAAAGTGAGCGAGCGATAGGGCCAAGCCGATGCTCCTAACAGCCTTGAAAAACACACAGGATGCCGTTGAATAACAGACCACTGACGGCCTGTTCACCCGCCTTCTTGGAGTTCGGTCGGTGGCAGGACACTTATTCCTGGGAATTCGCCGGAGGGAAATCCATTGAGTTCGCGACAGAGTCCACCTCCAGTGTAGCTGCCACGCGGTCGGCCGTCGCGCAGCGGAGAGCGGCGCCGGAGACGAATAATCCCCCGCATTGGCCACGAATCTCTCGGGGAACGGCTATATTTCCACTATTGGGAGCCTGCGGAAGACCGAGATTTTGGCTCGACAATGACCCGACCGGTCGGGCCTCCATCGCAGGCGCCCCTTGTGAGGCCCGGTGACCGGTCACAGGTCTGTCACACTGACGGAACCGACCGTAGCCCTTTGTCGGCCGGATTCCCACCACCTGCCTCTTCTCGCAACCAGGGATTGTCGATGTCGGACAGCCAACGCCGCCGCCCCCCCGACTACTCGTCCCGAAAAGTCCAGGTGAGACTGTTTGTCCTGGTCAGCATGTTCATGCTGGTCCTGCTGGCCATGGAAAAGGTCCGTGACCCGCGCATGTGGAGTTGGTTGTGGCAAAACGAGCCCTGGGCGCAGGTCCCGCACGAGAAGAGCGATGACCGGCCGGATCCGCTGTCGGCGCTCACCCAGCCGACGGTGGACACTCAGCTGCCGCTTCAGCCCCACCAGGGCGCCACCTCTCCGGACGAGATCACCACTGCCCGTGATCCGCTGGCCGTCCCCGAGGAAGGGGCGCCCGAACAACGCGTCGATGACGACCTCTGGGCCCGGCTGCTGCAGTCGCTGGACCAACCGCAGCAATACCTGCTCGACCGTGTCCTCTACCTGCACCGCCACGCCAAGAGCCTCACGGACGCCGACCGGTCGGGCTGGCCAGCCGTTGCGCAGCAGCTAGCGGAACGAGCCGGCAGCTACTTTACCGGCGCCCAGCGGGCCACCGAACATTCGACGCTGGGCGAGCAGCAGCAGACGGCCTGGCTCGCGTTGCTCCAAGAGCGTCGCAAGCAGTGGGATGAGGTGACACTGCCCACACTGCAAGCACTTGGCGATGCATCAGTCAGCGAGGAGCAGCGGCAGCGACTCGAAAGCATTCAGGGCTCGTTGGATCGACTCGCGTTTGCCAACATTCGCGACAATTCCGTGCACCTGCCCATCGAGGCCCGCGCCTGGTTCCGGCACTTCGAACAGCTTCGCGACATGCCGCCCGAACAACTGACGCCCGAGGCGACCGAGCGGGTGGGCTTCTTGCAGCTCTTCCGCCAACCGGAGGTGTACCGCGGCAAGTTGGTCACGATTCACGGCGTGGTTGAACGCGCCTATCGGCTCAAGGCGCCAGCCAATGCTTTCGACATCGACGGCTACAGCATCCTCTGGCTGCGCCCCACGGGTGGGCCGAGCTCGCCGGTGGTGATTTATGCCCTCAATCTGCCTCCGGGGTTTCCCGAAGTGGTGGACCGCGACCAACCCGGACAGTCGGCGGCCCACACCAAGCTGGTCGAGGAGATCGACGTGACCGGCTACTACTTCAAGAATTGGGCCTACCTTTCGGAAGGCGGCATCAACACGGCGCCGCTGATGTTGGCGAACGTGCCGCGTTGGACGCCGGCGGCGGCTCCCGTGTCGAAGGCGCCGCTGCACCCGCTCGAATTGACGGCTTGGATCGCCTCGATGGGCGTTTTAGCTTTGTTGTTAGCCACGCTGGCCTATTACTCCTCGAACCGCAAATCCCGCGAGTTACGCGAGCAGCGGGCGCCCGAAAACTTGGGTCAATGGGAACTGCTCACGCCCGCCGAGCGGCTGCGTCGAATGAGCGAGGCGGAAACAGAGGAAACCGAATGAAACGAGTCGCACGACGCCTCCTCCCGACGCTCCTGACAATATTCATCGGCTCCACGGCGGCCGACGACGTTCGCCTGCCGCCACTGGAGACGCCGGAGCAAAGTCAGCTGGAGCAGGGCGAGGCCACACCGCCGCAGCCGGCCACACCACCGCAGCCCGCGAAACAACCGCCGCCGGCTGTGGCGCCGACGGGACAGTTGCCCTGGTCGACCCGTGACCTGCAGGCGACTCCGCCAACATCGCCCCGCGAAATGCTCGAGCTGTTCAACATCGGCGAGAGCCAGCTTCGCTCGCTCTTCGACGGCCAGTCGCTCAGCCCTGCCGACGAGGATACGATCGTCGCTTTTCTGTTTCGCTTCCCGCGAATGGGCGAGGAGAACATCTATCGCTGGCGAACTGACACGCCGCTCGAGAGCTTGGCCGTCGACCCCGAGACCAACCGCGCTCGCGTGGTCAGCGTGCAGGGAGTCGTGAATCGAATCGAGCGTCGGGAACTGGTCCCGGAGTTGGCTCGACTCTACGAGTTTAAGGGTTACTGGGTGGTCCACCTCCAACCCACCGACTCGGCGCACCCGGCCGTCGTCTGCACACGCCTGCTGCCCGATCAGTGGCTGGAGAGGTGGCCACGCAAAAAATCGTCCGACGCAGCGTCGGGAAGCGCAAACGGAAGTACAACGGGCGAGCCAAACACAACGGGCGAGCCAAGCGACTCGGCGCCCGCGCGCGACGGTGAAGACGCGAGTCGCGGTCTGGCGGATTCGGACACGGAAGAGAACTTCGCCCCCGGCGCGGCCGCCGTTCACTACGACGCCCAATTGGACGGATTCTTTTTGAAGACCGGCGCCGGAGAGCCTTGCGAACTGCTGTTTGCCACCTCCAGCGTGAAGTGGCGTCCCCTTCAGGTTGATCCGGACCAAGGCATCACGGCCAGCCACGTGTTGCTCTCGAAACACGGCGTCGACATGGGGCACTTGCGCCGTCTGCAAAAACAAAACGGCAAGCCGTTGGGCTGGCCCGATCGCCCCGCCTTCTACGAAATGCTCAGCGCCAGCCGCGCCATCACGCCCGACGAGCTCCAAGCGCTCCATCCGCCCAACGTCAAGTTGAGCCAGCTGCTGGTCACGCCGAAGACGATCCACGGCGAATTGATGCGATTGCGGCTGCGTGCCGCGCGTGTCACTCGAGTCACGGTGGACGACGAGGACATCCGTGAACGCCACGGCGTGGACCACTATTATCAGATCGACTCCCTGCTGCCGCTGGGTGAGCAGTCCGTGCGGCTGGGCGACAGCCCCGACGCGCCGGAATATCGCAACACGTTTCCGATCACGCTTTGCATGTACGACTTGCCCGACTCGATGAGCGACATCGACAAACGCATGGCGGCGGGCGAGTCGGTCAGCGAGGTGATTGACCACGAATTGAGTGTCGTGGCGATCTTCTTCAAGATCTGGAGCTATCGCTCGAAGTTCATCGACGAGCGAACGCCGGGGAAACTTCAGCCCGCTCCGATGATGCTGGTCGCTCAACTGGAGGTGGTGCATGCCGGCGACGTCAACGCCGACACGCTCAGCCTGATGTTCGGCGTGGGCTTCGTCGCACTGCTCGCCGTCGTCTGCCTGGCGCTGTGGTGGACCAGCCGCCGCGACGCCGCCGTCAGCGCCGCCATGCACCGCAAGCGACTCGACACCTCCGACACGAGCCACCTCGATCACCTAGGGGATTGATCGCGGTATCAGCCACTTGCTGGCTAGGAGATCGGCGGCCCACTTTCGGCGGGATTCGCATTGGCGCGAAGCATGGATTCGCCCTAACATCGCGCGCAGCCCCAAACTCCGACAAGGATCGATCAAGGATGAACGATTCACTTCGCATTCGCTTGTTACGCCCCTTGGCGTTCGTGGCCGTGAGCTACTTGCCAGCCTCCGCGCTGTTCACGCTGCCCGCTAACGCGCAGGCGCCGATGGCGAACGTATCGGTAGTGGACACTGCCGTCGAGGTGCTCGACGCCCTGATGGCGACTCCCGGCGAGCAGATCCCCGCGCGGCTGCTGGCCGATGCGCACGGCGTCGCGATCATTCCCGACATGATCAAAGGCGGCTTGGTGGTCGGCGTGCGGAGAGGGCATGGGGTCGTGCTGCTGCGCGGCGCCGACGGACAGTGGCAGCCGCCGGCGTTCGTCACCATCACGGGCGGCAGCATCGGCTGGCAAGCGGGCCTGCAGGCGACCGACTTGGTGCTGGTGTTCAAGAATCGACGCTCGGTGCAGAACCTGATGCGCGGCAAGCTGACACTGGGCGTGGACGCGTCGGCCGCGGCGGGCCCGGTGGGACGCACCGCCTCGGCGGCGACTGACGGGCGTTTGGCGGCCGAAATCTATTCGTACTCGCGCAGCCGCGGACTGTTCGCCGGAGTCTCGGTCGACGGCGCCAAGTTGCAATTGGACTATCGCGCGCAAGAAGCGTACTACCGCGCCTCGTCGGCACAGAACACGCTGCCCGTCGCCGTCACTCAGCTGATCCAGCGTCTCAACGCTTACTCGAATCAACAGGCACCGGCGCCCGGGCCCGCCGCTCCGCCGCGAGGCCCCGCCGAGATCCTCAACGAGTTGACCATCGCTCATGGTCAATTGCAGCCACTGTTGAACGACTCCTGGCGAGCCTACCTGAGTTTGCCGATTCCCGGCGGCATGGCTATCAACGCGCCGCAGCCAGCCGCACCCGGCGCCGCATTCACGCAACTGCAAACGGCGCTGCAGCGTTTTGACCAAGTGGCCCGTGACGCCCGGTACTCGGGCCTGAATCAACGTCGCGAATTCATTGCCACCCATGCGCTATTGCGGGAATATGTCAATTCGATCACGCCGCGCACCAGCCAGCTGCAATTGCCTGCGCCGCCAATGATCAAATAGACTTGGGCACTGGAATCGCGAGCCGTTAGTGAACGACTGCCGGCTCGCCGTCATCGCGCGACGCGGCTGCATCAAGTCTCGGTTGGCCGTCGCAGCCAACGGCGCCACCGCTGTTCCAGCGCCTCGTCGCGCAGCACCAGATGCGGAAGCGAAAGCAGCCCGCCGATCCAGAGCAACAACCAGCCCCCGTAGGCCGGCAGCA
>JAGQPF010000645.1 GCA_020426845.1 Planctomycetales bacterium | reverse complement strand
GCGATCGGGGAACTTGTCGATGACGCGATTGTTGACGTGGAGAACATTTTCCGCCGGCTACGGGAGAACCGGCATTCCGAGGCGCCGAAGAACCCGCTGTTGGTGGTTTTTCAGGCGAGCGTTGAGATCCGCAACTCCATCGTCTACGGCACGCTCATCGTCGTGCTTGTTTTCGTGCCTTTGTTTGCTTTGACTGGAATGGAAGGCCAATTGTTTCGGCCAATGGGTGTCTCATACATCGTCTCGCTAGTCTCGTCGCTGCTGGTATCACTAACCATCACTCCCGTCCTGAGCTACTGGCTGCTCCGCCATCAAGGCGGTTCCGGAGAAGAAAAAGATGGTCTCGTGCTGCGGGTTCTGAAAGCCGTTGCCGATCGCGTTATCCGAATCAGTCTTCGGCTGTCGTGGTTGGTGCTGATGTTGGCGCTGGCGGCTGCTGCCGTTGCCGGTTGGGCCATGTTCCGATTGGAGAGCGACTTTTTGCCGCCGTTTAATGAAGGAGCGGTGCAAATCAATGTGCTCTTGCCCCCCGGAACTTCTCTCGCGACTTCCAACCAGGTCGCAAAGAAGGTCGAAGCGCGACTTGTCGAGTTTGAGGACCTCAAGACGTTCGTACGCAAGACGGGGCGGGCGGAACTCGACGAGCACGCCGAAGGAGTGAATGTGACGGAAGTCATTGCGACGGTAAGCCCCGACTCCGAGCGGTCGCGAGAGGAAGTTATCGAGGAAGTAAGCGACGCCCTCGCGGACATTCCTGGCATCGTGGTATCTGTAGAGCAGCCGCTTGCCCACCTGATTTCTCACATGCTCTCAGGCGTCAAAGCGCAAGTTGCTATCAAGCTGTATGGCGACGATTTGGATGAACTGCGTCGGCAGGCAGAAGGCATACGGGGTGCGATCTCCGGTATCGAAGGCATCCGCGACCTCCAGGTTGAGCAGCAGGTCATCATTCCACAGCTACGCATTGAGGCGGACGGCGACAAGCTGCGAATGTTTGGACTGCGACGCGCTGACGTAAACGAGTTTGTAGAAACCGCGATGCAGGGGGAAGTCGTCTCTGAAGTGCTCGATGGTCAGCGCACTTTCGACTTGATGGTTCGGCTGGGGGAGGATTCTCGGGAGGATGTCGAAGCGCTGCGGCGACTGCGAATCGAATTGCCGCAGGGCGGCACGGTCAAGCTCGAAGACGTGGCTCGAATCTACAAGGCCGCTGGTCCTAACACGATCAACCGTGAGCAAGTGCGACGAAGGATCGTCGTCCAGTGCAACGTTTCAGGTCGTGGCCTAGTCGATGTGGTAGGCGACATCCAGCAAAAGCTTCAGCCCGTCGTCGCGGAGTTGCCCACTGGGTACTTTGTTGAGTACGGCGGACAATTTCAGAGCCAGAAGTCGGCGTCCAGGATGATAGCGATCTTGTTCGGCATCTCGCTCGTGGCCATGTTTTTGGTGCTCTACAAGCTCTTCCGGTCAGCCAATCTGGCCCTGCAAGTCATGGTGGCGTTGCCTATGGCGTTCATTGGCAGCGTGGCGTCGCTGTACCTCACCGGTCAGACGCTCACCATTGCCAGCATGGTGGGGTTTATTTCGTTGTGCGGTATCGCGTCCCGCAACGGCATCTTGCTGATCAACCACTACCTGCACCTAGTCAAGTACGAAGGAGAGTCGTGGTCGCGGGACATGGTAGTTCGCGCTGGCAAAGACCGACTGGCCCCAGTGCTGATGACGGCATTGACCTCGGGCATTGGTCTGATACCGCTCGCTCTGTCAGCGGGCGAGCCTGGCAAGGAAATCCTCTATCCGGTGGCGACCGTCATCATCGGCGGTTTGGTCACCAGCACGCTGCTAGAGTTCCTGGTGCGTCCCGCGCTGTTCTGGTCTCTGGGAATCGGGGCCGCACAGCGAGTCGTCCAAGTCGGCCAGCAGCAAGTCGAGCTAGTAGCTGAAGAAGAGGAAAGCTGAGACAAGGGTGCCCATGTCGGGCAAAGCATTTTATTTGTTGACTAACACGAAAAGGAGTAGCCATGAACTTGCATTCTCACATTTCTGCGAGTGTCGCGTGCTTAATTATTGCCGCAGCCGTCACCCTCAGCGGGTGTGGACAAGACCAGAGCGGCGGTCAGCCGTCACAATCGGCCGCCACAGGCGAATCGCACGAACATCCCACTGAGGGCCCACACCACGGCTCTCTCATCGAATTGGGCAACGAAGAGTACCACGCCGAACTCCTGCATGACGAGCAGGCCGGGACCATCACCGTGTACATCCTGGACTCTGCCGGTAAGCAAGCCGTGCCCGTGGACGCCAAGGAATTGACGATCAATCTCAGCCACGATGGGCAAGCAGAGCAGTTCTCTTTGGCTGCGAGCCCAGAAACTG
>JAGQPF010000644.1 GCA_020426845.1 Planctomycetales bacterium | reverse complement strand
GCCTGTCACGCGACTGGGGGAGCCCAACACGATCGCCGCCAACAAGGCGCCGTAGCAGCAATAGTCCATCATGGCGCCGCCCTGGCCATTGCGCCAAGGGTCAAACAGCCAGTCACAAAACGCCTCGGAACACCCCAATTCGCGAGGCCCGGCGTGAGCGGCCCGATAGCGCACTTGCCAAATCGGTCCTAGCGCGCCAGACGCCGCCATTTGCAGCGCGACTTGCAATTGCGGCCACCAGGCGAACGGCCAGTTGACGATCAATCGCTTGCGTTGGCTGATCGCCGCCGCCAACATCCGATCGGCGTTGGCCAGCGAATCGGCCATCGGCTTTTCGATCACCACGTGCAGATTGCGACGCAACGCCTCGGCCGCGAGCTCGGCGCCACCGCGATTGTCCGCAAACACCCAAACAGCCTCCAGCGACTCATCTGACAGCACTTCGTCATACGACTCGCTTGCCGGCAGTCGATACTCTCGCTGAAATCGTTCGCGCACATCCGCGCGCGGCTCAGCGGCGCCCACCAGGTCCACGCCCGCGGATGCCGCCAATTGTGGCAGATGGTCCCAGACATGGTCGTGCGTCAAACCGATGATGGCAGTGCGAATCGGGCGGCTCATGGGCGATCACTTCAGTTATCGATGGGAGTGCATGAAGATACTTCGGAACACAGCGTCATTGGCGTTCCACCCAGATCGGACTCGCCCACGCCCATTGCCCGTTGGCTTGAGCGACGCGCAAACGATAGTAATCCGCGAGAGGGGCGTCGCCTGCGTTGGAGGCCAGATCATTCGTGTCGGACAGGTCGTCCGTCCACTCTGCGATCGCCTGGCAGCGTTGCTCTTCGACAAACGGCCCCACGACCAATGCGGGCGAAAGCCAGCCTTGCTGGTAGTGAGAACATCCGCCGTGCCGCAGCTCCGCCAGCGAGTGCGTCCACTCGCCATGCGACGTGCGGACCGTGACTCGGGCCGATGGAGGAGCATCCAATAGCAAGCTGAGTGCCTGCGTGGTGCGGTGTCGCGTGCTGAGATTGCCGGTCGTCACGGAACGCCACGCGACGCGACGCGGCTCGCGCGCCGTGATTTCGTGCGGCAAATCGGCCTGGTCCTCCACGGTGGAGTGGCCCGCCACGCCCTTGGGCGCGACCACGGACTGACCGGAGAAACAACTGGTCACGTCCCGAATCTCACCTTCGTCGATCGTCAACTCCGCGTCCCAGTACGCCGGCTCGTCCTTGCGCCCCCAGCCCCAGGTGACTCGCAGTCGCCCTCGTGTCGAGCGTTCGGGCGCCGCTCCGTCGCCGGCATGCCAACGCGCGACAACTTGCTCATTCTTCAGCAACTCAACTCGATCCAATTCGTCGAGGCCCGTCACTTGCACACGAACACAACGGCGTTTTGCCGCCGTCAGCTCCGATCCGATCGGAGCGTCGTTCAATGTCATGTCGATCCGGATCTTGTCGCCGGTAACCGCGTAGGTTCGCCGCGCGCAGATCGCCTCCCACAGCGCATCGCGAGTCAATGCATCAGCGAGCACCGCAGCGCAGCCGTCGCCATGGCTGCCGGGGTAGCCGCCGTGATGATCTGTCGAGGCAATCACGCCGAATCGATGTCCGAGGCGCCAGCCCGCGACGGCTGTGCTGCCGTAGTCGGTCGGCCCCATGTCGTGCAACATCGGGAACGCCGTGGAGGCGCTGATCGACGCGCCATGCAATGAGTAGATCTCGACGACCGGAGACGCGGAGGCGTCGAAATGACGCCAGTCGATTCCCCGAAACCCGGCGGCGTACCCGATGTGATGCGGCACCATGATCGCGCCGCTGGCCATCGCGAGCTCACGAAGCTGGCGCAGATTCGCTCCGTCTCTCAACGGCAAGTCGGGGCCCCGAGCGTAGACATTGTGATCGCCGTACTCCAACGAGTGCCACTCGTAGCTCGGCAACGCCACAAACTCGCCTTCCTTCGACGCCGCCCACAGCTCCGCCAACAGGCCGTCCCAGTTCTTGGCCAGTCGGGCAAAACCTTCGCGGTGATAGTCAATGATCCGTCCATAACGCTCGCGATCGGTTGGCATGTCGGGCCAGAACGCGTGCCCCGTGATGGAGCAGAAATCGAGCTGCCGTCGGGCGCGCAACAAAGCCTGCGCAACGGTGCCCTCGCCGTAGCTCACCGAACAGTGGCTGTGCAAATCACCCCAGTAGACGCGCGCTGTCATGCCTCTGCCCTGTCCACGCCCAGTTGCTCGGGCTCGCCTTTGGGAAATGCGACAAAGAACGCCACGCTGCAGACGGCGCCCAGGGTGGCGGCGAACAACCAAACGCCCGTGAATTTAATGCTGCCCGTGCCGCTCTCCGTAAAGTATTCCATCACCTCGCCGGCAACCACGCCGCCCGCCAAAAATCCCAGGCCCAACACAAAGGTGCCGTACAGATTCTGCACCGTGCCGCGCACGTGCGAGGGAGTCGAGCGATCCAGGAACATGAACGACGCTGCCATGAAACAACTGAAACAAAGACCATGATAGGCTTGGCCGAGACAGGCGATTGTCATCGCCAATCCGAACTGAGAGGAGACCTGATCCGCCCAGACAAACATGAGGCAGCGACCCGCGTAGGCAGCCAGCCCCAAGGTGATCACCAGGCGGAACCCCAGCCGGGACACGAGCCAAGCCAGCCCGGCCATCACACCGACCTCGGCGATCTGCCCGAGCGAGCTGATGGAGGCCTCCCACGCCCCCTCCTCGCCGCCCGCGCGCAACAGCGACGTCAGGAACGGGCCGTTGGCGACAAAGTGGAACTTATGCACGATGGCGGCAAAGAAGCTGATCACCACCAACACCAACACGCTGCGGTGGCGGACCAAGTTGGCCGCGATCGCGGGCGCGAAACGATTGGCTTCTTTCACATCCTTGGCCGGCGGCGTGTCGGGCAACATCAGCAGCGAGTACAGCGCCATCGCCAAGCCGCCAATCCCCGCGGCCGCCAACGCGACGCCTCGCGCTTGATTCAACGATTCGCCGGTCAATCCTTTCAAAAACACGAACTCCACCAGCCACGCCGGTGCGACAAATCCGATCGTCCCCCACAGCCGCACCATCGGGAATTCCCGTCGGCTGTCAACCAGGTGGTGAAACGCCAGAGAGTTGGTCAACATCATGCTCGGCACGTACAACACCGAGTAAAGTATGCCGAGAATCAACACTGGCACAAAGGCACGCTCCCGGAAGAGCAGCAACATGATGATGCCGCCGAGCGCATGGCAGACGGCAAGCACGTGCTGCGTCGAGTACTTGCGATCCACCAACTGACCGATGAAGAACGGAGTCATCAGCGGCCCCACCGCCAATGCCGATCCGACGTAGCCAAGTTGCTTGCCGGAAAACCCCAGCGACTCCTTGAGGTAGACGGAGATGATCGGCAAGTAACAACCCTGCACGAAATATTGCAGGAACATCATGGCCGCGAGGCGAGTCTTCAGCCACGCAGGTGTGGCTTTCACGGGGGCCTGCGGGACGGCGCCGGCGAGTTCGGCGGGCTCAATCGAATCGGACAAGGCTACCTCGGGGCGCGCAGGGTGCGCCGACGGGAATCGACGCCGCATTGTAGCCACGCGGAATCGCGCAGCGGAATCCATGAGGATACCGCACTCGAGGGGCCGATTGTACAACCCGTCAATGCCGAAACGTTGGGATAGTCGCCACCGCAAGCTCACGCACCCGCGACTTGGCGAGTTATCCAATCCCAGACGCTGGCTCGACGGGTGGCTAGTTGCCGATGCAGTACAGGAATTTGTCGGATCGCAGCAGCAGCTTGTTGCCCGCAATTGCAGGCGAAGCGTTGAATTGGCCGCCGTCTCGCAGATCATTGGTGGCGATCAGTTTGAATTCGGGCGTCGCCGAAACGACGAAGGTCCGTCCCCCACGATTTGTGTGGTAGACCTTGCCATCGGCGAGCACCGAGGAAGCGTAAACTTGCCCGCCACGATCCATGCGCTGCTCATACACCAGCTCGCCCGACTCGGCCTTGGCGCACATGGCAATTCCCAACTGATCGTGCATCCAATACAAGTGGCCGTCATGCAACACGGGCGAGGTGACATTCGATCCCTTCTCGCTAGTCCACAGACGGTGTGACCCAGTCACGTCACCTCTGCCGCCCGTCCGCACTGCCAAGGCAGCCGTCCCCGACCGACCGCCGAGGTAATAAACCACTCCGTCGGCGGCCACCGGACTGGGCACCATATACCAGGTGATGTTCGTGTCGCAGCTCCAGAGCTGCTCGCCCGATTCGGGATTGAACCCCAGGATCTTGCCGTGAATCGCCACGACCAACTCGTCCTGTCCACCGGGAGCCTTGACAATCAGCGGCGTATTCCACGACTCCTTAATGCCGCCCGCGCGCCATCGTTGCTTGCCCGTCTTGCGGTCCAATGCGACTAACGAGCCGCTCTCGACGCTGGCATTGATGAACAGCAGATCGCGGTAAACCACCGGCGAGGACGCGGTGCCCCAGCCGCTGGTGTTCGAACCAACGTCCGCCCGCCAGACTTCGGCGCCACTGTGGCTGTAAGCAACCACACCCGATTTGCCGTAAAAAGCGTACACATGATCCGCATCCGCCGCGGGACTGTTCGCGGCAAACCCGTGGTCGCGGATGCTCTCCTCTTCGGGCAGCTTGGCCGGCTCGGTC
>JAGQPF010000643.1 GCA_020426845.1 Planctomycetales bacterium | reverse complement strand
CCGATGACGAGTCGGTCTTCGAAGGCGAGTTCCGCGAAGTCGGCTCCGACAAGAACTAGAATTCGCGAATTTCAGAGCGAACGAAAAGGGACTGGGCACAATCTTGCTCAGTCCCTCATTCGTTGCTTAAACCAACCCTCCACTAGATAATTCTGATGTTGCGGATAAATGCCAAGGGATTTTTCGTGCTGCAAGCAATCGCGGACATTCAAACAAGACTACGAGCCGGGGGATATCCCAACGAGCAGGCCATATCTCAAGGCATCGTGCTCAGACTCCTAAGCGAGCTTGGCTGGCCAACATACGACACAAACGTGGTTTGGCCCGAGTATCACGTCAGTGGGACGAGAGTGGATTTTGCGCTATGCCATCCGTCCAGAAAACCGCTCGCTTTAATTGAAGTCAAGCAACCGCATGCTGCGCAGTCGGCCGAACAACAGTTATTTCAGTACGCGTTCCATGCTGGTGTTCCCGTAGTCATATTGACGACAGGACAAGAATGGCAATTCTATCTACCCGCAAAAGTGGGAAGTTACGGAGAACGCAGAGTATACAGCTTGGACTTGCTGCAAAGAGAAACAGATGAGAGTGAGCAAAGACTACGCAGATATCTCGATTACTCGTTGGTGACGACAGGAGTGGCCCAAGAAAACGCGGAGGCGGACTTTGCTGACAATGCAAAACTGCGTCAGTCGATTGATGCAATTCCTGAAGCGTGGGAACTGCTCCTTTCGGAGCCAGACGACACCTTATTGGAACTATTAGCGGAGAAGGCGGAGTCGATTTGCGGGTTCAAACCAAGCCACAATCTTGTTCAAAGCTATATAGCTACATTGTCCAGAAATCATAAGACTAATTCGCGTGGAACGGTAAAGATTCTGAATCCTCAATTGCAGGGTCTCTCGCTCGAAGCCAATAATCGAACTATTCGAACGAGCACAGAAAATAATGTTGGAGTGACACGAACGCCGGCCCAGCATGCATTGCCGCGCCGCCCTCAGCGAGCGACCGGCACGAGCATTCGAAACGTAACAATCTTTGGAGAACCCTCTGCAACTGCAACTAGCCGTGACGCGGTTCGATCCGTGCTCATAGCGTTCCTGCGAAGAGACCCAGAATATCTAGACAAGTTTCTGGACTACCAGCGTGACGGAAGACGCTATGTGGGGCGGAACCCTCAGTCAATTCATCCAAATCGGCCTGATCCTCGTAGAGATGTCTGGGAAATCACGAATGGAAGCGGATGGTGGATGGATGTAAATCTCAGTACTTCGGATGCCATTCGATTCATTGAAGTGGCGTGTGACGTGGCCGGAGTTCAGTATGGCAGAGACGTAAAAATCGAAGTTCGAGAGAACTGAACTTACTAGAGTGCTCCAAGTCAGTTTAGTGATGATTTGTGTCGACGTGTGCGGATTCAGCTAGCGATCGAAAGAAGCGCGGCGGTTATCAAGGCCGCAACGACCAGCAGTACTAGAATCGCGAGTGCTCTGAATGGTGGTTCGACGGACGGTTCTTGAGGCAGCGGTTTGGAGCGGATGGCTACCTGATGAGTGTTAGTGGAACCTTCGGGTCGACTCGTAGACCGGCCCGCTACGAGTGAGATTGACGCTTCCTCGGTTCTAGCCTCGTTTGGATCGTTGAGCTGCAGAGATTCCATTCGCTCGATCGTTCCTGGTTCGATCGCGCGTTCGAGCACCACCCCACTCTCTACACGCGACGACAAATGCTCAAGCCATTCTGGTAGAACGAGGCCTCTAGTCAGCTCGGACCAGTCAATCGCTACCGATTGACCTTGAGTCGTATCTGGCTCAACTGGCGCGGAAACGAATGACGGAGCCCGACGCAGCCAGGCCGGCATGTTCGCGCTCAGGCCGCCATCCGGCAACGACGGCAGTTCCGTGGTCTCGATGTGATTCTGCTCGTCGCGCGGTCCGGATGGTTCGCTCATGCAGCGAGTATACCGACCTCAGCCGCGCAGTTCGGCGGTGTCGAGCCAGATCGTAACCGGACCGTCATTCAGCAATTCGACCTTCATCTCCGCGCCGAAAACGCCCTGTTTAACCGGCAAGCCCAGCGCCCGGAGTTCGTCCGCGAATGCATCGACCAGCGGCGAGGCCTGTTCGGGCCGGGCGGCCTTTACGAAGCTGGGCCGGCGACCCTTGCGCGCATCGGCGTACAAGGTGAATTGCGAAACCACCAGCATCGCCACGTCAGCCGGTTCATCGCCGAGCAGATCGAGTGCGGAGCGGTTCATCGCACCGGCGTCATCCTCGAAGACCCGCAGATTTGCGACTTTCCCGGCCAGGAACGTACCCTCTTCCGCGGTGTCCTCCTGCGTGACGCCAAGGAGGATCAGGAATCCGGTGCCGATCTCGCTGATCAACTCGCCGTCGACTGTCACGGATGCGCGTGTAACGCGTTGCAGCAGCGCTCTCACGCGCCAACCTCCTGTTGCAGGGTTGCGATCGCCAGCGCCGCGATCCCTTCCTCACGGCCCACGAATCCCAT
>JAGQPF010000642.1 GCA_020426845.1 Planctomycetales bacterium | reverse complement strand
CGATACGCGACACGAGCGGTCCACGCGCCCCCAAAGGCGCATAGCCGGCAACTCCGCACGCGGCCCTGGTGCTGTCGATCGGCGTCGGCGGTTGGACAACGATCGGCGTGGCACGTTCTGACGCGGTTTCCGCGACTTCCTGCGCTCGCGCCTCGAGCTCTTGGTCGACCAAATCCCAGAGAGGTCGCTTGGTCATTCGCGCCGCCCGCGCCAGCACCAGCCAGCTGGACTCGGCTCGCGGCTCGCGCATCAGCTCTTCAGCGCGCTCCTGCGTCAACGCGGCGGCCCTCACCGGCGAGCAAGGATCGAGCTGAAGCTCTCCCGGCACATCCGCTCGTTTGGACGTCGCCGCCGCCTCAGCCACTGCGGCTCGCACCTGGTACGACGGGTCACCGATTCCGAAGTCCACGATGGCCACCTGGACCGCAATATCGCCGCTGCGGTTGGCGGCCTTCCACGCCAGGCTCGCCCGCAAGGCGCGCTCGCGCGCTGTCCACCGCGCGTCGCGCGACTGCCAAGTGTCCATGGCGCGGCGGGCCAGCGCGTCCGCAACCGGCAACTCCGTCAACTCGGTCGACGCTGTTGCATCGATCAGCCGGATCGCCGCCGCGAGCGCCGCCATGCGGACCTCTGCGGAGTCGTCGCTCGTCAACGACTCGCAGGCCGCCGTCAGCAATTCGGGCGGCCCCGTTTGCCAATCGGCTGGCGACATCCGCGACAGCAACTCGGCCAACGCTTTTCGGATGGGCAGGGCGGAGTGCGAGCAAGCCTCCCAACGCGGGCGCAGCTCGTCGGCAAATCGGTCGCAGGCAAAATGCTCTCCAACTTGACCCAGCGCCCAGGTCAGCTGCCCCACGCTGCTGTCTGGATTCGCTAGCAGTCGCCTCGTCGCCTGTTCGCGCCGAGCAATGTCGACTCGCGAAAGCCAGGCGGTCAGCGTCGGCACAACGGCGCTACGCGGGTCATCCATCGCTCGCAAGACCTCGCACAGGTCGCTCGCGTCACCCGCCAGCAAGTGCCCGAGGGCAGAGCGTTGCACTCGATCGTCCTCGTGTCCCACGTAGTGAGTGACATATTGCGGCCACTTGAGCGGCGCACCGGCCGGCAACGCTTGCAGCTGCCGAGCGAGCACGGAGGGATCCCAGTCCCAGTTCGTGGTTGGCTGGGAATTCGGCGGCGCCGACGTGCTCGGCACAACTGGGTCGCCGTGCTTTCCACCCGCCCGCAAGTACGCCAGCACGCCCTCCACGCGCCACGCCTCGTGCGGATCGCGAGGACGAGATGGCAATTGGCTCAGTGCCGCTTGCTCCAGCGGCGAAGGGCCCAGCTGCTGGAGCAGGGCAGGGCAGTGTTGAATCATGGCGTCACGGACCCGCCAATGAGGATCGCTGGCGCCCTCCATCACCCCCCGCAAGTCCACGCCTCGCGCGGCAACACCCCGAGACGACAGCGGGGACTCCAGCCATATCAAGAGCACCCGCAGGGCCTCTTGTCGCACCATCCACGCCGGATCGCCTGCCACGATCCGCGCGCACTCGTGGACCACATCATCCCACCACAGCTCACCGGGGCCTTGGCTGCGAAGGCCTCGCAGCGTCTGCAAGCGGACCGTGGACAGGTCGCTCCGCAAGAGCGAAACGAAGAGCTCACGGTTCGCATCGCCGGGAAACGATTGCAGGACCTCGAGCGCGTCCACCATCTCCAACGCTTTGCGCCGCGAGACCAGAATGCTCCAACAAGCATCTTCCAGCAGTTTCCCCCGAGCTCGGTCTGTCAGGTTGCGGCAACGCAAGCGCCCTTGCCAGACATAGTACGTCCAAGCCAGCGGATGGTCGGGGCCAAGGGGCGCGTGCATGCTTGCAATGGGACGGAACAGGCGTTGCAATAGGGGTCGATTGGCGAGTTTGCCGGCGACAATTCTAGTAGAAATCGCTGGCGATTGCCGGACCAGGTGTTTTTGACCAGCGAGACCGTGTATGGCCGCCACCAAGTCATCGATTCCAGCTTGGGCGTATCGCCCCTTGCCGCTCAATGCCCAGCCCGCCACCGAGTTGATCCAGCAACTCGACAAGCTGGAGCAAGGTCTTCCCGGGTCGAGCTGGGAGATTCTGAGACTCGTGGGCGAACAAGACGGCTCCGCAACCTACGAAGCCGTCGCCAATCGCGCCATGGAGATTATCTGGACGCACTTGGACGAGTGCATCGCAAACGATCCGCATACCGTGCGGCAATTCGCAGCCTCCCATCTGCCGATCCGTGTCCGCAATCGCGTGCTACGCCGACTCGCCATTCACCCGTCGTTCAGCACGCGCCGCAGCGTTCGCTACCAAATCAACGAAAGCGCCGTTCGCGAAGTGGCGTTGCCGTCGGCGCCTGACGGCGAGTGGAATGCGGAGGGCTGGCTGCTCAACAGCAATTCCTCCACGTTGATGCGGCCGCGCAAGTTGAAGGCGCCTGATCCGCGGCTGCCCAAATTAAAGAACGTCAAGGCAGTCATGAAGGAGTTGGGGATTGTCTCCAACCGCCAGCTGGGCTGGATGCTGCTCGCCACGGACGAGGACGGCGGTCCCTATCACACGTTCGAGATCGGCAAGCGCAACGGCAAGGCTCGCAAGATCTGCGCTCCTTGTTGGCAGCTGCGACGTGTGCAACAGCGCATCCTCCACAACATTCTCGATCACCTGCCGCCTCATCCGGCCGCGCACGGATTCGTCAAGGGCCGATCGGTGGTCACCAACGCGGCGCCGCATTTGGGCAAGCCGTTGCTGCTGAAGTTCGACCTGCTCGACTTTTTTCCGACGATTCATTACCACCGAGTCATCGGCCTGTTTGCGAGCATGGGCTACGGCATGACGTCGCCGTTCTTCGACACCGAGAATCGTTCGCGGAACGTCGCGCCGGTGCTCGCACGACTCTGCACCTACACCGAAGATCCTCGCGTGTTTCGCGATGGCACACTCCCTCAAGGCGCCCCGACGTCGCCGGCGATCTCCAACCTGATTTGCCGTCGCCTCGACGCGCGGCTGGACGGCCTGGCACGCAAGCACGGCGCCGCCTACACACGCTACGCGGATGACCTTACTTTCTCCTTCGATCAAGACGAGATCTCGGTCGGCCGCTTTCGATGGTGGGTCGACCAGATTTGCCACCAAGAAGGATTTCTGGTCCATCAAGCCAAGTTCCGCGCGATCCGCAGCTCACAACGGCAGTCGGTCACGGGTGTCGTCGTGAATGAGCGGATGCGAGTGCCTCGAGATCTGCGGCGGCGATTTCGCGCGATCCTGCACAATTGCCGCAAACGAGGCGTCGCAGCCGAGGCCCGTGGCGACGCCGGCTTTCCCAGCTATCTGCTCGGCATGGCCAGCTATATGTACATGGTCAATCCCGACGAGGGCGGCCCCGTACTGGATGAAGTTCGCAAGCTGCTCGCGGAGCAAGGCAACTAATGGCGACCACGAATGTGCTAGGACAGCTTGAGCAACTGGTGGGAACCGCAGGCCATGAGCAAGCGGCTTGGCTCGCAGTCTTGGAGGCCAAGTCAGCGGATGAGTTGGCGGTGGGATTGGACTTCGCCATTGAGAAGCGGCTCATCGATGGCTACTTCGCGCCGCATCTGCGCGGAGAGCCTGTGGCCGAGGTGGCCGATCGCTACTGGGTCCACCCGCAAACCGGCTTGGAGATGGTCTGGATCCCCGCGGGCAACTATCCGGTGGGATTCAAGCCGACCCTGGTGACGGAGCCTTCCGAGCCGCCGCCGTATACGATCAGTCTGCCCGGATTCTTTCTCAGCCGGCATCCCGTGACCGACCTACAGTACCACGCCTTCCTGCGCGAGCGTTCCTATCAGCCGGATGCGCGCAAGAGCTTGGGGGAGCCGTTTCTTAACCACTGGAGTGGAGGCGAACCTCGTTCCACAGACGACAACTTCCCCGTGGTTTGGGTGTCGTACTACGACGCGGCCGCTTACTGCGACGCCTATCGTCTCTGCCTCCCCAACGAATGGGAATGGGAGGCAGCCGCCCGGGGCAGCGATGCTCGGCCCTATCCCT
>JAGQPF010000073.1 GCA_020426845.1 Planctomycetales bacterium | reverse complement strand
CATCATCGCCCGTGCAGGCCACGAACACATCGGCCTTGCCGACTCGCTCCTCTTCCAAGCGATGACGCAACGTGGCGTCCGCATGCACAACGTCGGCATTCGGCAGCTTCTTGGCGAGAAACTCGCAGCGCTGCTCGGAGTCCTCCAGAATCACCACTTTGAAGCGGTCCTCGTCCAAGGCGCGGGCGAGATGATAGCCGGTCTCGCCGCCACCCGCGATTACGACTCCTTGCTTCTGCTTCTTGTGCCGATCGCGCTCGAGGTTGTCGGCCACCTCCTCGACCGTCTTGGTGTCGCCGATCAGGGTGACACGATCGCCGACCTCGAGCCGGTCGTTCGCCGTCGCGATCCACATCCGGTCCTCGCGCTTGATGGAGCCGATGCGGACGCTCTTGGGCAGCTGCAAGTCCTTGAGCTCCACGCCACGCTTGCCGAAATGCTCGCTGACCCGAACCTCTTTGACCTCCAGATGGCCGCGAGAAAAATGCTCCACGACAATCGAGTTCGGGCTGCGGATGTTGCGGGCGAACTCGTTGGCCGTCAGATGCTCGAGACTCAGCAGGCGGTCGATGCCGAAGTGGTGCTGATAGTCGAAGGTGCTGAGGTCGTGGAACACCGAGCCGTAGACGCGGGCGATGGAGCGATGGACGCCCATTTTCTTCGCCATGCTGGCGGCCAGAATATTAACCTCGTCCACGCCGGTGACGGCCAGACAAATGTCAGCGCCGAAGCCGACCGCCTGAAAAACCACGCTCGACAGGCTGGCCGAGCCGGTGATCACCTGCACATCCAATTCATCGTAGATGCGTTGCGTGCGAGCGGGGTCTTCGTCGACCACGATCACGCTGTGGCCCTCGGCGCACAGCAGCGCCGCAATGGACTCGCCGACCGTGCCGCCGCCCAGAGTTACGATTCTCATCAGTGCTCCGTCAGTGTTGAAACTTCGAGTCGGACGCCGTCCCGAACTCGCGGTAGGCTGCGACTTCGCGGCCTGGCCAAACTCAAAACGCGCAGCGTTCCGCGTCGGATGAGCGTCCTCGCCCGTGCACCACGGGACAACCACGAGGCGTTGGCCGAAGCACCTTGCAAACTGGTCGTTCCATCAGTCTGTTTGGTCCTCGGCTCTCCCGGGTCGCCAGGGGTGGGCCCCCTTGGTGTTCAGCGCCTCAGCGGGGATCCGCAGATCCTCCAACACTTCGCCGCCGAGCAATGTGCGGGTCACAATTCGCTGCACATCTTCAACTTGGACACCACCGTACCAAATTCCCTGCGGATAGATGACGACGACGGGCCCTAATTCGCACTGGTCGAGGCAGCCCGCCGCGTTGGCCCGCACCTCTCCGGCCAGCCCATGCCGCTCCAACGCGGCTTTGAACTCGGCACGCAACCGACCGCCCCCGTCGTCATCGCAGCATCCGCGCGGATGCCCCGGCTCGCGGCGATTGCCGCAAACAAAGATGTGATGGGTAAACGCGGGCATCGAAAAGGCTCCATCGAAACGTCCGGCAAAGCGGCAATTGGCTCAGCGGCCAGCCGTCTGGCTGGGGAAGAATCTGGCATTCAGCGCCTCACGGCCTTGCTGTTGGTAAAAACGCACCAAGGCAATTCGCAAGTCGCGCGGCGTCATTTGGCCGGCGGCGATCTTTTTGTCCAAGTCCGCATGACGCTTGCGAAATGCTCCCAACTTGGCAAAGTCGTCGGCCGGCAGATCGGCCAGATCCTCGTCCGTGCTAATCAGCACCTGCCGCGCAAGACGATAATCGTCGCGAGCCTGGTTGGCAATCTCATCCAGTGTCTCAATCACCGCGGCGGCCCGGGCAGCCGACTCCAGGTCGATCTTGGGGCTGACGTTGTTGGCCTGTGCAATCGCCCTGGCCAGCCAGGGGTTATACCGTGACAGGCCGGCCACCTTGGATCGCAACATTTGAAACAGATCGGGGGACGGCACCAATTCGCCATGCGCCATGCTGTAACCGAAGTGATCAAAGATGGCGGTCTGAATCTCGCGCTCGGGACTATAGAGCGGGCGACGACCGCCGACGATCACGTGATTGGGAGAGAACAGCGGCCCGGTCGGCGAGATGTAGTCATCGCCCAGCCTCAAACCCAGTTTGGCTAAATTCTGCTGGCAACGCTCGCTGGGCGAGAACTCGCGCAGCGGAAAAAAATCCGCTCGCGGCAAGCCGGTCTGTTGAGCGCACAGCAGCAGGAATCCGGCGCAATAGGTATGAATGGTCTTGCCGCGTAGATCCTGGCCCTTGAGCTTCTCAACCGGACCGGTGCGAAACAGCAGGTCGAACTGCGTGGGGTTGCCGATGGTCTGCCGCGCCGCCTCGGCAATCGTTTGATTCACCTGCTCGTCGCGGTGGCGGAGAAAAAAGTAATGCAAGGTGGTGCCGACGTAGGCGTCGACATTGGTCGCCGGGACGCGGTCGCCGCGCTCGGGGACGTCGGTGACAACAAATCGTCGCACCCCCTGCTCATCGGTCAGCGTTGTCACCACGCCAACATGCGTGAACAGGCCCGGGGCCAGATCCGTGAACTGATTGAATGGCGAGGGGTTTCGCATCAGAAACCAATCGCCCTCGCGAACTTCGAGCGGCCCGACGCGATAGCTGTCCCCGCTCACGCCTTTGGCGACACGTTCGCGAAGCCAGCCGATCAGCGCCTCGCGCCGCTGCAGCGCCTCGGCGGGCGAGCCGGCGGGAAGCCGAGTTGACTCGGCAATCCTCAATAGCTTGCCGGCCGTGATGATCGGCGCCGTGATGGTCGGATCCTGAAGTGGATGAGGGTCCTGCGGGATGCCGATGTGGCGCAGCACTTCGATCGCGCTGAGACGCAGACCAGGGTCCGTGCTGCGCTGTTCAATAAAGTCGACCAACAACGGCGTCGACTCGAGGCTCCGCGCGGCGGAGATCAATCGCAACACCTTGGCGCGAAGCTCGGGCGGGTACGGCTTCAAGCCGGACTCCGCGGGAGGATCAAGCAACACAAAGGTGAACATCGCAGCCGCCGCGACGCTTTGCCGCTCGGCCAGCGCATCAATCAGCGCCCCGAGCCGCGGCGGATCGCTGGCAAGCCGATAGGTGGCGACATCGATCGCGTCGCGTTGCTGATAGTGCAGCCGGCCGTTGAGCCCGATCAGATCCGTGCAAAGCGTCAGGAAGCGGCGGACGGTGTCGCGGCTTGGGTCGTGCTGCGGCGAATCGCGAAACTGCGTTCGCAGCTCCAACAGCTTGCTCATCGCATCGCCGAGCTGTTTGTCGAGTTGGATCATCCCGACGAGCAGCGGCGTCACCTGCTCGACCTCAATCTCCTCCAGCCGCAACATCTGCTCGGCGAACCAGTTCTCGCAGCCGGCGCAGGCCGCCGCGCACTGCTTGGCGCGCTCGGCCGTGCACTGCTCGATGGTCGCGGGCATCACGGTCGCGAGGTCGGGAAGCTCGGCGGCGTCCACCGAGGCGCTAGCCACAGCGCCAACCACAGCGGCAACGACGACTGCAAGGGCCAACGTCGCCAGCCTGGCGAGCCAGGGCGGCGGGACGACGCTCAAGGCCCGGGGGGCCGATCGCTCCCGGCGGCCAGGCCGATGTGGCAATTGCGGCAGGTGGTTGAGTATGGAATCAATCGCCGGCATCTCGGGTCCGCCTTTGCTCAGGATTCAGATGCTGCTCTTCCCGTCAATTTATTTTGACGTGGCACAGGCTGCCAGCCTGTGATTGTCGTCTTGAAAGCCATTTGTGACCCCTGATCGGGCAATCGACAACGCGTCCACCTGCGAGAAAACGAGGTTCCGATCACCGGCCGGGACATTCTTCAATCGGCAGCTTGGCCGCAGCGGCCTGCACTACGACACGTTCAGGGCCGGCCCCCACGCCTCCAGCACTTCGGCTTCCGGCACATCGCCCACCAGCTCGACATGGCCCATTCGCGTGGGCAGCACCAAACGCAGCCGTCCATGTGCCACTTTCTTGTCACGCATCATCGCCGCCAACAGCCGAGGCAGCTCGAGCCCGGGGCAGGCGACCGGCAGTTTCAGCTGTTCGAGCAATTGCTGCTGCCGCCGAGTCGTTTCGGCATCGACCATTCCCCGTCGCTCGGCGAGCCGGGAGGCGCAGAGCATGCCGATGGCGACTGCTTCGCCATGGAGGAAAGCGCCGTACTCGGTCTCGGCCTCGATGGCATGGCAAAATGTGTGTCCGTAGTTCAATACGGCCCGCAAGCCGGTCTCCTCGCGCTCGTCTTGCTCCACGACGTCCGCCTTCAGCCGGCAACAGCGAGTGACAATCTGCTCGAGCACCGCGGGATCGCGAGCGTCGATCTCCGCCACATGGGCCTCGAGATAGGCGAAGAACTCCTCATCGAGAATTACGCCGTATTTGACCACCTCGGCCAATCCGGCGCGGTACTCGCGGTCGGGCAGCGTCGCCAAGTCGTCGATCGCAATCAGCACGGCGGCCGGCTGCCAAAAGGCGCCGACCATGTTCTTGGCTCCGGGCAAGTTCACACCGACCTTGCCGCCCACGCTGCTGTCGACATCGGCGAGCAGCGTGGTCGGAACTTGGAGAAAACGCACGCCTCGCGCAAACGAAGCGGCGACATACCCCGCCAAATCGCCGACGACTCCGCCTCCACAAGCCACCACCAGGGTGCGGCGATCGGCGCCAAGCCGCAACATCTGTTCGCAAAGCTCAGCAAACTGCGTCAACGACTTGCTGCGCTCTCCGGCCGGAAACGTCAGCGCATCGACGCGGTCCACTCGCTCGCGCAGCTCCGCGCACAATCGTTCGCCATGCAGCGGGCGAACGTTGGAGTCGCTGATCAAGACGGCATGCGTGACCTTGCCGCCCGCAGCCAGAGCGTCACCCAGGTGCTCGGCCGTCGACCGGCCAATGAAGATGTCGTAGGCGCGATCCGACAGCCCGACGTGTACCCGGGATGTCATCCGACTCGCTCCACATCCTCATCCGTCACCGTGATCGTGCGGCAAAAGCCCGTGTGCACACGAACGTACTCCAACTGGGAACAACTCTCCGGGTCCGCGTGCAAGGCGCCTTCAATTTTGGCGCGCTGCTTGTCCGAAAGGTGCTCGTAACCCTCCGGCCACACAGTCCGGGTCTCCATGATCAGGGATTCGCGGTAAGGATCAAACTTGTCGGGCATGGGATAAACCAACCTTCGGCCGGAGCTTCAAATGCGAACAGGTCCCGCTGAAGGAACCACAAGGAAAATGCTCCCAGCGTCCCGGGAAACGGTTGGGTCCCTGCGGTCGTGCGGGTGCGACTGCGAACTACTTAGTATAATGCCGCCAGGTGAGCCCGAAAGGCATCGGTGCGGATTCCGGGCAGGCAGCAGACTGTGAGGAAGCGGCTGAAGAGCTTGGTGGAACGTCAAGCCTTCGTTTTGGGGTTGGAGAACTCGCGAAGTCGTGGCGAGCCACGAGCTTGGGGCGGCGGCCGACTCAACGTTTTAGTGTTGACGGGGCACGAAGAGGCCACGTGACGGGAGATGGCGGTGAGTGACGAATCAACCAGCGGCATGTCGGATGACGAGCCCGAATACTTGCCCGAGATGGCTGGCAGCAAGGCGGGCAAGGCGGTGATCCTGGGGATCTTTGGCCTGACGCTGGCGATGTCGGTGTTTGCGGTCTGGTATCGGCAAGCCGTTGGCCGGCGGGCTCGTGAATTGTTCGGCATCGAAGCGGGGCAACGCCTGCAATTGGCGGACGACGTCGCCTTGGTGCGTCTGCCGGCGCCGGTGGCGACGCTGGACAAGCCGCCGGAAGGTGACGACTTGGTCTGGCTGGCGATGGCCAAGGTGTCCGGAATGACGCATGTTCGCGGCGCATTGATCGAAGACCGCAGCTTCGACTGGGAAGAGCCGGGGGAACCTTGCCCGCCGCAGTGGCAGTATGTGCTGCGGTTCCGAGACCGCGGGGGCGCCACGCATCTGGCGCTGGATCTGCAGTGCGCTCGGCTGCGAGTGCTGGAGCGACAACGGGAAGTCGGCTTCGCGCCCATGGCCACGTTTCTCCGCCGTTTTATCACCAGCCAATTTCCGGGCGAGTCGGCGGACGAAACGCAGGACGAAACGCAGCGCTGAAGCGTCGTTGAAGCATCGGTGAGGCATCGCCGAGCTTGCACGCCTACCCCTGTCGAGGGACCTGAGCTAGATTAACGGCTGACGGCGGTTTCATCTTGCGGCTCGGGATGTCCCACTCATGACACTCACAACACACGTCTTGTGT
>JAGQPF010000641.1 GCA_020426845.1 Planctomycetales bacterium | reverse complement strand
GGTCCACAGGGCCTCACAAGGGTCGCCTGCGATGGAGGCCCGACTGGTCCACAGGGCCTCACAAGGGTCGCCTGCGATGGAGGCCCGACCGGTCCGCGCGATGATGTAGCATGGCTCACGCAAAGTCGCGAAGACGCAAAGGGAAGTAAGGAGGGGAACGATGCCAGGCCGAGGGTGTCGCTTCTTTAATTGCCAACCACTCGAGGCATGCTCTCTTTTCGTCTTTGCGTCTTTGCGTCTTTGCGTGATCGAATTCCCCGGTTCCTTGGACGACGGGCCCATCGCGGGACTGCCGATCCGCCCCGGCCCGGCGCCGCTGATCGGGGCCTTTCACCAGGCACTCGCTGCCGGACCGCAAAATGCGGGGTTTGCGTCCTCCCACCACGGTCGCCGGATTCCGGCATTTTGGGGCGTTGGCGTATCCTCTATGATTTTGAGCGGTGCTTTACTGCCTTTTGACTTCCTCAGGTGCTCATGACTCGCAACAACTCAGGCTCCCCATCGACCTCTGTTGACGAGGGGCCGACGCCATCACAGTTCGGACGTGAGACCGTTGAGTCGATTGTCGTGGCGGTCATTCTGGCATTTCTCTTTCGCAGCTTTGTCGCCGAGGCGTTCATCATCCCCACGGGCTCGATGGCGCCGACGCTGCAAGGACGGCATACGGATGTCGCGTGCGATGGATGTGGTTTTCGGTACCGCTGCGGCGCCAGCCGCTCGGATCCAAGCGAGGTGGCCTGCCCCAACTGCGGTCTCCAAAAGGAGCCTGCCGGCGGACGGTTTTCGAACGAGCGGCCGTTCAGTGGCGATCGCATTCTGGTGAGCAAGTTTGCTTACGATTTGAAACGCCCCCAACGATGGGATGTGATCGTCTTCAAATTCCCCGGCAACGCCAAACAGAATTACATCAAGCGGCTGGTCGGGCTGCCGAACGAACTGCTGAAGATTTGGCACGGCAATGCGTATGCAACACCCATGTTGTTTTCGATCCCCGCCGACTCGCGCGCCGCGTTGGAGGAGGGGCAGATTGATGAGGTGCTGCGAGCGGGTTTTGAAGACGTCGACGAGTCGCTGAGCGCGGCTGCCACGGTGGAGCCGGTGCCCGTTACGGAGCTGGAGCCGTACGAGCTGCGTCCGGCCACCCGTTCAGCGTGGATGCGATTGATTCGAGATGGCGACCGTGAGTTTTGGGTCGCGGAGCACGAGGATCGCCTGCACATTTTTCGAGCCGAATTCGAGATTCTCCGCAAGCCTCCAAGCAAACTGCTGGCGATGTTGCAGTGTGTTCACGACACCAAGTACGTGAACAAACAACTGGACGAAGCTGGCTGGCCACATCGCTGGAGCGGAGACGGTTGGAAATCCGAAATCGGCAAGGGCAGGCGGTTCTCGCGCGAGCAGCCCACCGCGGCCGGCGAAGTTGCCTGGCTCAACTACCGACACCGCTTTCCCAGCAGCGCCCAGTGGGGCGTCATCTCACAGGGCGGACAGGCGCGGGTGCAAACCGACTCGCCCGGTGAACTGATCACCGACCACTATGCGTATAACTACGCGGAGACCCGTTCCAACCATGGAAACCACTGGGTGGGCGACCTGGCCGTGGAGGCGAGCGTGCGGACCAGCTCCAACGAGGGCGCCGTTTGGCTCCAGTTGGTGCGTGCAGGACGCCATCATCGTTGTCGGTTCGATCTCGCCACGGGAGAGGCGAGGCTGGACATCGATGGCGCGGACGCCGGATTCGGCGCAGACGGCCGGGAAAGCCAGCCAACCGCCCAATCGTCCATGCGCGGAGCGGGCAACTATGAATTGAGAATGACCAATGTCGACGACGAGATGCGGGTCTGGGTGAATAACCGGCTGTTGGAGTTTAACCAGACCACCAGCTACCAACCGCCACAGAACGATGTGCCGCAATGGTCGCCTGACGATCCCGGCGATACCGAGCCCGTGGGAATTGGCGCTGAGCAAGCGTCGTTAGTGGTCAGCCGATTGCGAGTGCTGCGAGATATTTACTATGTGGCCGTGGACGCCAAGCGGGCGCAACACGGATTCGAGAACGACTACCACGGCCGCGAGCTTCACTTTGACACGCCACTCGAATGGACTCGCGAGATTCCGGTGTTTAACAACCGCCGCAATGTTAGCTACGTGCTCGGCGGCGAACAGTATTTTCCGATGGGCGACAACAGCCCTTACAGCGAGGACGCCAGACGGTGGTCGGCGCGGGGATTCCGGCACTTGCCCTCGCATTATGTGACCGAGGATCTGCTGATCGGCAAGGCGCTGTTGATCTACTGGCCGCACATGTGGCGCCCCTTCCTTCCCAACTATGGGCGAATGGGATTGATCCGATAGATTGTTGAACAGCCGGCGATTGTCAGCGTCAGCAAATGCTGACGCTCGGCGCCGGCGCACAAGGCGTGCCGCAAGGAGGGCATCATGCCGATTCTCGACGTGGAAGGATTGCAGAAGAGCTACAACCGCCGTCGCGTTGTGGACGGAGTCGGCTTTGAGGTCTCCGAGGGTGAGATCGTCGGTTTGCTGGGGCCTAACGGCGCAGGCAAGACAACCAGCTTCCGCATGACTTGCGGCATGGTGGAGCCCGACAAGGGACGGGTGATGCTCAACGGCATCGACGTCACCAAGTGGCCCATGTTCCGCCGTGCCAAGGATGGCGGGATGGGCTATCTTGCTCAGGAGTCGAGCGTGTTCCGCAAGCTCTCGGTGCAGAACAACTTGATCAGCGTGATGGAGTTGCTGCGCGTGCCGCGCCAGCAACGCAAACGTCGTTGCGAGGAGCTGCTAGAGCAGTTCGCGATTACTCACATCCGGCATTCGAAAGCCGACAAACTTTCCGGCGGCGAGCGACGACGTCTGGAAATCGCGCGTTGCCTGGTCTCGGAGCCCAACATCATCTTGTTGGACGAGCCGTTCGCCGGCATCGACCCCGTGACGGTGCAAAGCATTCAAGGCGTCATTCGCGACCTGCGCGACGAGGGAATTGCGGTGTTGATCACCGACCATGCGGCCCGCGAGATTCTGCAGATTGTCGATCGCTGCTACGTGATCAGCAAGGGCAAGGTGCTTTGCGACGGCAACTCCGATGAAATCAAGCGTCACCCGGACGTTCGCCGCGAGTACCTCGGCAACATCGACGAAGACCGTTATGGTGACTCGGGGGACGACGACGCGGATGAGGTGGACGAGGCGGCGTAGCAGGCTGCCATTGCGTGTCGACACATCCTTGGGATTTCTCATGACGGACCTCAAGATCTGCCCCGTTTGCGGCGAGACTGCGGGGGGCAGGCATCCCTGTCGCTGCCAGCGCGCCGGCGTCTCCTCCTCCTCCAGTGGCACTCTGGAAGCGGTGCTGTTGTTGCTGTTGCTGTTGTCGGCCATTGGCCTGTCTGTCTATGGGGCCTACCGATACTTCACGGCGCCGCCGGGTGAGCCGCTGCTAACGGGCTGGGTGGCCGAGGTGGCGAAACTGGTTGGGATGTATGTCGGGGGCTTCCTGGCGATTGCGGTGGTGATTGGCTTGTCCTACGCCCTGCTGCGCATTGTGAAACTGCTGTTTCGAGTTGAGCTGGCAGAGAATTACGCGGGGCATCTGATGGTCGTGATTTTTTGCGCGGCCTTTGCCGTCGGCATCTACTTCGCGCTGGGAACGCCGACCGCTGCCACTCGCGCCGAGCAAAATCCGACACTGTATGCCCTGATGAGCTTCCTGATTAGCCTGGCGGGTGCGTTTTCCGCCGCGCTGGCCGTCATGTTTCTGTTTGAATTTGTCGGAGTTGTGTGGCGGAAGCGGCTCGAGCGTCGCCCGCC
>JAGQPF010000640.1 GCA_020426845.1 Planctomycetales bacterium | reverse complement strand
GTCCTGCTTGACATCTCCGGCAGCATGTCCGGCGAGGACTTGGCCAACTGCAGCATCGCTGTGCTGGTCCTGGTCCTGCGGGTTCGCAGCGAGGAGGTCGCCATTGCCCTCTTCGAGAGCAATACGCACGTGATGAAGACCTTCGAGGATCCCCAATCGCTGGATCACGTCGCCGATCAAGTGTTGGAGCTTCAAGCGCAGGGCGGCACGTGTGTCGACGCCGCCCTCACCTGGGCCGCGGATCAGTTCGACAGCGTTGCTGCGCCGCTATCGGTCCTTTTTCTCCTCAGCGATTTCTGTTTCTTCGAACGGAACGAGGAGCTCGATCCTCACTTGGAACGCCTCGCCGCCTTAAAAGTGCAATTGCTCGCGGCCTCGCACAGTTACGCCGAGAAGAAGGTGATTGCGCACTTCCTTGAACGCATGCCACGAGGCGACCACGTCCACATCACCGACCTCAACACGCTGCCCGAGCTGATCAACGCAACGTTGAACGAATTCGCCGATCGCTGAAGCACCCGCCAACGCCACTTTTCGCGGCGTGACGATCCTTACGGTTCTTACGCACCTTTGGGCTTTCAACTGCTCATTGTGCAAGTACATCCACGACGACGCCATCGCGGACAAGTGCGTAACCAGCTCTGCCTGTTAGCCGATCCCACTCCGATTGCGGACAGGAGAATTCCCAGAACTCGTCGCCCCGCAATGCTGAATCGATGAACTGGTCAATTTCGTCGATGACCCTCGGGAGCGTCTTGGGCGTCACGATGGCACGAACGTCATCAATCGAGACGCGACGAATCAACCACGTTGCCACCCTGGAGTGGAAGTTCTCTCGCCGCATTTCGTAAGGGTCGATTTGACGTGGATCGGTCGGTGGTGGTGGCGTACCCAGCAATTCCAAGATTTCTGCGTCAGAGATTTCGCGTTTCGCCATCATCGCCGCCTTTAGCATGTTGTGGAGTTGTCGCGTTTGCCCGGAGTGCCGAGACAAATCAACCAATCAGCCGTGCCACAGTGATTCGCGGTGGTTGGGACCGGCGGCAATGACACTGGGCATTTTGGCTGGCCTCGTGTCATTGGGGACGATCAATCGTGACGCTGACACGACGAATGCCGTGTTTTTGCCAGGCACCTTGGCGAAAGTTTGGCCGGGTCCGGAGGTTGCCCAACACGTTTGAAGTTGCCTTGAAGTTCTCTGCCGTCCACTCGCTGACTTCTTGTCGACCGTCTTCATAGTGAACGGTGATCCAGGCCCGCTTGTTACGTAGTAGCGCCTCTTTGAAGACGGATGCCGGGGACGGAGTCAGGGAGATCGGCAGGGTTCCAGCATTCGCAGTTTGTTGAATATCCAAGGGGCTTGTCGGAGACGCGGGTGATTCCGACGCTACATTCCCCTCTGTGATTCGGTTGAGGTAGTCCTTGTTTCTCGCACAGAGGCCCGTCACAACGTCGTATTGTGTGCGGCAATACGCCTCCAGGTCTCCGAGCATGGCGGCCTTTTCCCAATAGCCGGACTGTTCGATAAACTCCTCAATCTTCTGAAGGCGCTGCGGATCCGTAACAAAGTCGCGGAAGTGCTTGTGGTGTTTTCTCGCGTTGGCCTCGTGCGCGCATGGCAGGATATTTCCATACAAGTGAAGGCCGCAATGTTGTCTGTTGATGGGAATCGCGTGGTCTTGGACCGCAGTCTCCTCCGTAATCGGCACATCACTATACGGACAACGGTGTTCGAAATACTCCACGGTTGCAGACCACTGTTCGTTCGACAGGCCACCGAGAAGCTGACCCGCATCCGACAACAGGCAACGGATGAATATGTTGGCAACGCTACCCGGTTGGATTCGAGTTTTCTGAGCCATAAGTTCTCCGTGCTGTGTGTGGGTTCAGTGAATGAGTGCGATCCTGGAATCGCCAGCGTCTAGGACCAGCTAAATCTACCCTGGCGAAGGCATGCGGAGGAGACAATGCTGGTCGCACCCATCCGTCGGCACGATTAGGCATTCCCGGCGCGGACACCTTTGCTGGCGGGACGGAGCCTATCAGAAACGCACCATGGTGCCGCGTCCTGTCCCAGGTAGAATAGAGAGCGTGTACGGAATGGTCCACAATTCGCAGTCGGTTGTTTTCCGGGATTCCAAAGTGACAAGCAATCGATTGACTCGACTCTTCACCCTGTTCGTCGCCGCAGCGACGTTCGTCAACGCGCGGGCCGATGAACTCGGGGGGCCAGGTGACGTTGCGACGATTCTCGCCCAGCGTTGCGCGGATTGTCATGGCGCGGACTTGGCAGAGGGAGACGTAAGGCTGGACGCGATTGCGGCGCTGGGGCTTGATGCGCGGCTCGACTTGCTCAATCGGGTACAGGAACAACTCTTCTTACAGCGAATGCCGCCCGAGGACGAAGAGCAGCCGACGGCGGCGGAGCGAGTTTCGCTCGAGAGTTGGGTGTCGCAGGAACTCCACAAATACAACGCGGCGAAATTCGAAAAGAAGCTGCAGAAGCCCGAGTACGGGAACTATGTCGATCACGACAACCTCTTCTCCGGTGAGTTCAAAGAGCTGCCCGGTTTCACGTACGACCGAAGGTGGCTGATCAGCGAATACATTTTCGATGCGAAGTTCCAACGCATGCTGCAAGGCAATGCTCGGGCCAAGCGGAGAGGCGCAACCGTTTCGGTGCTCGGCAGCCACCGATTCCAGCAGCTCAGCCTGACCAATCCATTTCTGCTGCCGAATCGATCCGGCGTGAGATACTATGCCGACACCGACCTCACGGGCGGCCATCTCTCGAGCATGCTCACCAATGCGCAGAAGTCGTCGGAGTACATCACCGACTATCTCGTGAAACGCAAGGCGGGGTATCTGCCGGCCATCAAGGAGATCATGGCCCTCGAAGATGCACACCATGCGACGCTGGCCGCGCGCCGCGAGTTCCTGGAGAAGTTTATTGCCAAGCTCTGTGAAGACGAATTCGGCGCCGAGCATCAGGCCATGCTGCCAAGGTTCGTCCCGGTTGAGCTTAACCCCGTCAAAGAGTTGGCCGAGGGCGAAACCTATAAGAAACTTCCCCGTCCCGTCGCGATGAACACGCTGGTGAAACTCGAGGGTGCCGAGACGTTCTACCAACTCGCCGGGAGCCCTGAGCACGAGAACAAGTCCGACGAGGAAATTCAGCGGTTGTGCGAGCGGATCTGGTTCTACAACGGCGATCACGAACGAGTGATCCAAGGACGCTTGGCGATTCTCCGCGAATACATCGCCGATTTTCGCGAACACATCGACGTCAAGACGCTCAGTCGTTACCCAACGCCTGCATTCAAGCCGCTCACCGACGACGAGATGCAGGCGATCAAAGCCGCGCTTCTGAAACACCGCAAGGCCGGCGACTTCTACGACGATGTGATCGAAAAATGCCTGGCCGAATGGGAGAGCGAATTTGAGCAGGTCCGCATCGATGCGGGCCCGCCTGCCGACGATTTGCTTCGTGCGCTGGTGGACCAACTGAGCCTGTTGATCCTGGAGCGTTCTCCGGACGCCACGGAGGCCGAAGAGTACGTCGTTCTCGCGAAGTCGTACGTCAACAAGCTCGGCAACCTCAAAGCGATCCAGAAACTGATTCAAACGCTCATGCTGTCGAGCGAATTCGTGTATCGCCAGGAGTTCGGCAGCGGAGAGCCGGATGAATATGGCCGACGGATGCTTGCTCCCCGCGACGCCAGTTATGCGATTGCCTATGCGCTGACGGACCAAAGTCCCGACGCGGAGCTCGTCGAAGCGGCCAGAAGCGGCAGGCTCAACACGAGAGACGATTACCGGCGAGAGGCGACGCGGATCCTGAAGAAAAGGGACGTGCATTTCCTGATCGATCCGATTCTGGAAGACAAGAATTTCCAGGAGAACACAACGGAC
This sequence comes from Planctomycetales bacterium, assembly GCA_020426845.1. Lineage (GTDB taxonomy): Bacteria > Planctomycetota > Planctomycetia > Pirellulales > Pirellulaceae > JAGQPF01. The sequence goes on along the minus strand of JAGQPF010000640.1, from coordinate 520 downwards.
ACGGCGATCCGGAAGCTGCGATTCTTTCGCGAGTTTTTCGGGTACCCCAAGGCGATCACGATTTTCAAGGACGAGAAACGTTTCGGCGGCGATCGGCTCGAGAACGCCACGGCGCGCCTGCTCAGCGAGACCGATCGCATCGTCGAACACATCCTGGAGTCGGAAGAGAACGTGTTCGAGAAGTTGTTGTCGACCGAGGAGTTTTTCGTCTATCACGACGGAGACAACGACCGGATGCAGGCGGCCTCCGACAGGATTAAACGCATTTATGCCCACTTCAAGGACTTGGACTGGCAGAGCTTCAAGAAGGAAGACCTGCTGGATCATCGAGACTTCCTGAAAGAAGTGAAGATGCGCAGCGTTGATCCGGACAAGTTGGAGGCGAGAAACCGACAAGGGACGACCATTCAGCTCTTCAAGAAGTCGATGACGACCATCACCGCCCGGCTCGACAAGGGGCAGCGGGAGGCGGCGCCCTTCGATCTCTATCGAGGCTACGGCAACGACTTTATGAGTGGGT